>JBGCDP010000048.1:0-10489 GCA_045105475.1 Anaerolineae bacterium | reverse complement strand
TCGGAGCATCAGATTAGAGATATGACGCTTGAGTTGTGTAACGCTGATCTCGCGGCTTACCAACAATGGGGAACTCGAGTAGATTTAGAGTCTGGTATTCAACCCATCCCTTAAGTGCTATGGAGTTTGGCTATCAGTTAGACGATAGCCATGACGATCACGAACAGGGTTATTCACATGGTGGATAAATAACAATATTCGGCCGTCTTGCAACCGGCTATCGCTGGATAATCGAATTGCTTATCAAAACAACAAAAAAGCCGATTTAGCTCATGAGCTAAATCGGCTTTTTTAGTTTGGGTTATCTATTTGTCATGAGGCTAAAATGCCGTCTTTTTGGGCCTACCCCCCTTCTTTGGCATTTCAGCAACAGACATGTCCAAGGTTGGAATTTCTTCCAACTCCATTTTGTTTATTTGTTCTACCAATCCCACTCTCATGAGAGTGGCAAAGCTTTTACCTTGCCTTTTCTCAGCAGGGATGGCTTTAAACACTTGTATCCAGTGATATAACTGTGGGGATACTCTGATTTGGACTTTCTTGCTAGATATCGGTTCTGATAAGTGAGAGTCAGACATTATATTTTGTATTTATCTTGCATCTGTTTGGTGATGGCCCAGTAGCCATCACCCTTTGCTTTATCTAATCGATTTTGTTCTGCTGGCGTCATCGCCTTATACATTTTCGAAAACCGTTTATCATCGGCCGTCATCATGAACTCTGGGTCACCCAGCAAGAAAGAAAATCGTAGCCATCCTCTTCGGAATCGAGCTTGCCAGTTTGTTTTCCATAATTGGAAATAGGCATTTAAAAGCTTTAGTTGAACCATTATTGCAATTACTCCAGATACGCTTACAAGCAGTAAATCATTGGTACAAAGCGGGTCAACAGCTGAGTGTCAACCCACTTTATTCTAATGATTTACTCCTTACTTAGCGAATTAAAAAACTAAGCAAGGTTAAGGTCTAATTGGCTAAACTGTCTACAACTTCACCCGCTTTTCTCTCCGCCTGGCTTTTTAACTGGTCGGAAAACTTTCGCGACGACAGCTGTTGTCGCATCGATTGGCGGGTCAGTCTGGCTGCTTTCATCTTTGTGAGGACATTGTCCCCCATGATGCGGACATCGATCGTAGCATCAAAGAATGACTTAACCCGTTCGAGTCGGACTTTTCTTCGCTCTGACCGGAGCAATTGGTGATTTTTGATCCCGGCCATTCTGGCTTCACTTTTCAGAACAGCTATTTCACTTTCAACCGCCAAGCGATTTTTTTCCGCTTGCAGATTTAATCGTTCCAGCCGAGCCGTTCTTTCTTGCTGCTCCGCTTTCAAACGAGCATTTGTTTGTTGTCGCCCTGCAATCGCGTCTGGTGACAGAAAGAATACCCCTACCAGAGCAATCGCCATAAAGATGGGTGATGTGGGTAGAAGGAACACCTTGTAAAATTCAAGCTGATTTGGGATGACGCTTCCGCTACGCTCTGCCACGGCAAGAACTGAATTGGCCGCCATGATGCCGACCGCCATAAATACAACCCCCCAGGCCAGTCGCGTTTGTCCTCGCCCTTTCACCAAACCTTCTGTTAGGAGGAATCCTGCATATAGGAATCCGGCTTCAATAGCGATAAGGCCAAAGATCAGGGTCCATTCCCCGTCCTGAATGCCCAATGCGTGGGACGCATGGGTCACGGTGTAAAGCGTGACCATAATTTTGAGGAACATCGCCATGCGCTTGCCCCATTTGTCATAACCGCCTGTGGCGCCCATGAAGTTTTCTGCTCGCGCAAATATTTCTGACATAAAAGTCGGGGAGTGATCCTGACCTTGTTCAAGACGAATTTTATTTTCGTTCTGCATATTATTTACCTCTGCCAGTCGTTAAATTTCGATCTGGTCCTAGAGATAACAATGCTTACTGACCTGCGCTGATACTTACCGGCTGACTATAAATAAAAAGCCATAACTGCGACTGACACTGCGTTGCTATCGGATTTAGGCGATCAGGGGTCTAATTGATCCTGATAGCCGCTTTAAAATAAATGAGTGATACAACCCTATGTTTGAAGGTTGTATTCTTCGATTTTCTACTTGCTTAAATGATGGTGATGAATGCTTTGCCGATGTCTACCTGCAATTGTAATGCCTATTCATTCCGCCAATCGGCCGTGAGAGCCAACAGCTCTCGACACGCAACCATACAAAGGTTGGCGATTGATTTCAAAGCTACTGATTGGTTTCGGGTGTGTGTTGGCATCTCACCTCGTTGTCTTTGAAGCAGGTACAGATACTACAAAACCTGTGCTGACAAGTAAATAGACTTAGGGCTATGTTTACACAACGCTAACAAAAACCTGTACTGACAAGTTTTAAACTGCTTACATCAGGCCAAACATCATCTGGCATTATTTCATCTGTGCTTCGAATCCCAGCCATTAAAGGTGGGTCATTTTTTGATACGTTTGCGAAGAATTGTGGGGGAAGTTGGTTCAATTCCTTAATTGATCGAACCGAAGGTGACTTGATTTACGCAAAAAACCTCAGTCACATTGTCAAATAATTAGGAAAGGCTAAGGCGCACTCGTGTTTAACTGAATCAATTCTTCTGCACACCGACGATCGGTCACAAGTGTATTAATAAATTTTCCGCGAAGTGCGCCTAAGGTTGGCTTCGCTTTTCTCTTGCTGGCACAAATCCCAATCGAATAGTCAGGTTGATGCAGTGCTTCAACCGGTATCGCCACAACCCGTTCATTATATTTTCCAACATGATTGCCATTAATATCAATCATCCGCGCCATCAGGTGACCAACAGCCCCTTCAGCTAAGCAAGCATCCCGTTCCGCTTCACTTAAATAGCCTGCTCGCGCCAAGCTCGACATTTCATCGGCCAAAGAACCAATCCCCTGCAGCATGATATCTGCATTGGCCGCTTTTTCTAAGGTCGATTTGATTTGTGGCTGTTGCAAGAGCATCTGTTTCATTTCGATTGATTTCACCACAGCCGGGGCGTGGACATAGCGATAGCTCCCCTCAAATTTTTCAGCCAACCTTAGCGCCAACTCAGGGCCATCGATATGGCTATCGCCTTCTCCTAACGCACCGAGCATCTGAACGATTTCAATATTCTCCATGGGGGTCTTTTCAAGCGCTCTTGTCATTTGATAAAGCGTTTGCCCCCAAGTGATCCCAATCGTCATATTGTTTTTAAGAATCGATAAAAGAAGTCCGGCCGTTGCAATCCCTACATTACATACAGAATCAAGATAAGAATCACCTGAATCTACAACGATCGCATCTCTAAGTTTGAAGGTCGTGCGCAGCGCTTCCGATAACTTAGGCAGCTTTTCGATCGGACGATTGATTTTAATTTCAACAATCCCCATCTGTTTAGCGTCAGCTAAAAGCCTTGAAACGCGCGGCCGAGAAGTGCCAATGATGGCGGCTATTTCTTTTTGGCTCAGATTACGTTCATAGTAAAGCTCTGCTACTCGCACGATTTGAGGGATGCTGTTACGCATATTTTGCTCCAATTAGTTTGAAAATGGGCTATTTAATAGAAAAATGATCATTTGATCATTTTAGTGAGATTTTGTTGACTTGGCAATTTTCTATCCTAAAATATTTTTTGATCAAAAATATACAATATTGATCATGTGTTCAAATTAAGACAACTCAAAGGATTTTTATTCATGACAAATGTTAGAACCGTGCTGGGAGATATTAATGCCAGCGAGCTGGGCTTTACGATGGCCCACGAACATATCTTGACCAATCCACAAGGGTCGGGCTCAAAAGCTGAAGAAGGGCACAAGCTCGACAGCATTGAGAAAGCGATCCAAATGCTTAATGAATTCAAGGCGATTGGGGGCGGTTGCATTATCGAAACAACCCCAAAATCATGGGGGCGCAACACCCCCGGTATGGTCGAAGCGGCCAAAGCGTCTGGCGTTCACGTCGTCGCATGCACCGGTTATATCTGTGAAGAGCATGGGTTGATGACAGAAGAAGTGAGCGACTTAACGATTAACCAGGTTGCTGACATCATGATCAAAGAAATCACAGAGGGGATGGATGGTACTGATGTGAAAGCGGGATGGGTGAAGGCTGGCACCGCTTATTTGCATATTACCCCAAATGAAGAAAAAGTGATTCGTGCGGCTTGCCGGGCGGCAACGGAAACGGGCGTGTGCTTCCATACGCACACAACGGCCGGAACGATGGGAATTGAACAGACTGAAATTGCACAAAGTGAGGGATTTGACATGGAACGAATGATTATCGCTCACGTAGATCGGCTTCCCGACCTTTGGTATCACCGTAAGCTGCTCCAGACGGGCGCGTACATTATTTACGATGGCCCTGGGAAAGCGAAATACTACCCAGACAGCACCCGAATTGAATTGCTCAGACAGCTAGTAGCAGATGGTTACGAGAACAAAATCATGCTTTCTAATGACATGGGGCGGCGTACGCATCACAAAGTTTATGGATTTGGCCCAGGTTTCAACTGGATTAAAGAACGCTTTTTGCCACGTTTGCTAGAAGAAGGTTTCACGCCAAGTACGCTGGACAATTTCATGATCAATAATCCTGCCAAAATTTATGGCATGGTGAAATAGAGAGTCTTTTATGAATCGGCCGCGACTTCAACTTGCTCTCGACAATTTAGATTTGCAATCAGCTTTAAAAGCTGTGCAATTAGCCCACACTCATATTGACATCATCGAGGTTGGAACCACTTTGTGTTTGTCAGAAGGGATGAACGCTGTTCGAACGCTACGCACCTTGTTTCCAGATCATACGCTTTTAGCCGACGTTCGGATCATTAAAGCGGGTGGTGTCATCGCCAAAATGTGCTTCGAGGCTGGTGCAAATTGGGTTTCGGTCATGAGTGATGCAACCCAAGAAACGCTGGAGGCGGTGGTGCAAACGGCCGCTGCTTACAACGGTGACGTGCAAATAGAGCTAAACGACGGCTGGACGTTTGAACAAGCCCACCTTTGGCGTAAGTTGGGCATCGGGCAAGTGATCTTGCATCGTTCCAGCGAAGTTGTGGCAGAGGAAGAAAACTGGACTGAAGCTGCGTTTGAAACGGTACGCAAGTTACACAATCTTGGCTTTCTTGTCACTGTGACAGGCGGCATCAGTGTGGCTGAAATTAGCTCATTTGTTGATGTGCCGGTTGGTATTTTTATTGCAGGCCGCGCCATTCGGAGCGCAAATGATCCAGCAGCAGCAGCCGAATCTTTCCAGAAGGAGATCTCTGGAACATTTGCACCAAGCGCATGATGAAACACCGGATTGGCTTGTATGAAAAGGGGTTACCAGAAGCGTGGCCGTGGTCGCGTAAGCTAGATTCTGCCAAAGGGATCGGCTTTGATTTTATGGAAATCGCCATTGATCATGCCCCTGAACGATTGGGACGTTTGGATTGGACCGATCAAGAGAAAAACAACCTCCGCCAAGCGATATCAGATTCTGGGATTCCGATTTTTAATGTTGTGCTGAGCGCACACCGTACATGGCCATTCGGCAGTGCTTCGGCCGACGTGCGCCACAAAGCGATTGAGATCGGGAAAAAAGCGGTTGATTTTGCGGCCGCAATCGGTATCCGCTGTATTCAAATAGCAGGCTATTTTGTGTTTGATGAACCCCACACCTCCCAAAGTCGCGGCTATTTTATCGATGGCTTAAGCCAAACGGCTGATTTCGCAGCGTCGGCCGGTGTGATGTTGGGGTTAGAAAACATGGATGGGGAAGATGTCATCTCTCTCAGAACCGCACTTGCTATCACTACTGAAATCAATAATCCCTGGCTCAAACTTTATCCCGACGTTGGGAATTTAGCGGCAAATCAGCTTGATGTCGAAGCAGAGCTAAAGCTAGCTACTGGGCAACTCGTTGGTGTGCATTTAAAAGATACGCAAGTCGGCGTCTACAGGCGTGTGCCATATGGTGGAGGGATTACCCCCTTCAAACAAGTAGCCGAAACACTGTGCCAAATCGGTTACCACGGCCCCGTTACTTTGGAGATGTGGAACGACGACGCAGATGATTCACTAGAAACAGTCACGCAATCGTTGAACTGGATTCAGGAACAATTTAAGTAAAAAGACAATCCCCCTATGAAATTCAAATCCGTTGGATTTTGTTTTGTATTCCTAAAAATAAAAAAGGAGAAAGAATGTTTAACAACAGAAAAGTTTTTGGAATTATTGCTACGTTCATACTCATTATGTTTGTAGTTGCCTGTCAACCGCAGGTTGTTGAAGTCGAAAAGATTGTTGAAAAAGAGGTTGAAGTCACCCGTGTGGTAACTGAAACGGAAACAGTAATTGAAGAAGTAGAAGTTGTTAAAGAGGTAGAGGTTGAAAAAATCGTTGAGGTTGAAGTCGAAGCGATGGTTGAAGAAGAGCTACCTTATGGTTTAGAAGCTGGCAAGCCGTTTGATGGCACTGAACTTACATTTTTAATCTGCTGTCCGGGTGCGGCACAATTTGCAGCTTGGGCAGACAGCACGGCCGAATTTAAAGAGCTAACTGGTATCGATGTAGTATTCACCAACGATCCATTGGGTGGATTACGTGAAAAAATCGTCACTGAAAGTGTCGGTAATCCTGGCAGCTGGGACGTCACTATTTACTTTGGAACATGGGGTCCTTCACTGGCTCAATTCTTAGAACCGATTGAAAATTACAGCGATGAAATTGATACTAATCTTCTGGATTATCCCAACTCCTCACGCCAAATCGCAACCATTGATGGCGTGACATACGGCATTCCTGTTCGTTCGCATGTGATGATGATGTACTACAGAGAAGATGTATTTGAAGAGCTAGGACTTTCAGTACCAACAACTTGGGCTGAACTTGAAGCGGCAGCTGCAGCCATCGACGAAGCTGACAACGGCATGAACGGGATCACCATGAACTGGGCGAATCAAGGTGGTGGTATCAACCTGATGCCGTGGACCAACGTTTTGCGCACCAATGGATCTGACCTGTTTGATGACAACTGGCGGCCGATTTTTAACAATGAGGCCGGTATTGAAGCGACAGAGTTCTATCAAGGATTGTTAGAGCATGCCCCAGCCGGTGCCCCAACCTACAACGAAGCAGATATGCGTAACTCATTTGCCAGTGGCGAAGCGGCTATGGCGCTCGCATGGTCTTGGTCATACAACATCTTTACCCGTGAAGATACATCTGAAGAAATTGTACGGAACAATGTCGGTTTCACCGCAGCGATCCCTGGACCAAGTAAAAGCGATGGTCCGATCTCGATGGCATGGCCAATGGCAATCTCTGCAAGCTCAAACAACAAAGATGCGGCCGTTGAGTGGGTCAAATGGATGACCAACCCAGACCTTGATTTGCAAGTGATTACCTCTAAAGATGATCCGACCCGTAACACCGTTGTTGCCAATCGCCTGTCATCTTTGTACAACGCTGATGCAAAT
Organism: Anaerolineae bacterium; assembly: GCA_045105475.1. Lineage (GTDB taxonomy): Bacteria > Chloroflexota > Anaerolineae > Promineifilales > Promineifilaceae > WTJY01. The sequence goes on along the minus strand of JBGCDP010000048.1, from coordinate 3,031 downwards.
GCGGCGAATAACAGCTTTAGTCAAGCGATGGGAGATGCCTATTCAAGTGCGTCACCTGAGTTTGTGTATATCGAGTTTCCAGAAGTTAGCGTCGTGTTGGAGTCAGCTCTAACTGAGATTGCAACTGGCGGAGATGTGCCAACGATCCTAAATGAAGCGGCGGCTGAGGTCGAAGCGATTATGGAAAGATCTGGACGTTACGACAACTAGTAAAGAGTAGAGAGAAAAGACAAGAGTTGAGAGACGGGGTTGAATACCTCTCATTTCTCCGCTCTTGTCTTTCCCCCTCTACCTCTAGCCCAAATTATGAGACGTGCAAATACGGCCGCTTATCTATTTCTGTTTCCCGGCTTATTGGTCATTATTGTGACAACGATATTGCCAGTCATTTCGGTTTTTAATCTTAGCTTTCAAGAGTGGCAGATTACCCGTTCAATCGAACCTGTGGGATATGTCGGTTTTGAAAATTATGCACGGGCTTTTCAGGATGGGGATTTCTGGAATTCTGTACTGATCACCCTGTATTACACCATTATCACCGTCTTCTTTTCAGTTGTTATCGGGCTGTTTTGTGCCGTTGTCCTGCAAAAAACAAACTTTGTTAGCGGTATCGTCAAGTCGCTTCTGATTTTCCCATTTGCGATCAGTTTAACGTTACGTGGCTACTCATTCCGCTTTATGCTTCTCGAAGGGCAAGGCATTCTAGATACGCTGATCGATCTGTTTATCCCGATTCCGGCCGTGCAAGAAACGCTTTGGCTTGGCAATCCGTGGACCGCTTTGTTCTGGATTACGGTGCCGATTTTCTGGTCATGGGGGCCATTATGCGGACTCATGATTTTGGGAGCACTGAACAATATCTCACCTGAAATTTTTGAAGCTGCACGGGTCGATGGTGCCCGCCCATTACGCATCTTTTGGAACATCACCCTGCCTCTTCTACGGCCGATGATTTTGGTGATGGTTCTATTGGTGACCCTGTTTAGCATTCGGGTATTTGATGTTGTGCATACGATGACGTCTGGAGGTCCAGGACGCTCAACCGAAATTTTAAACTACTACATTTACCGAATAGGTTTTCAAATATTTGATATGGGGTACGCATCAGCCCTTTCAATCATTCTGACCTTGATTTTGCTAGTGCTTGCATACATGTATTCAAGAATTTTGATCAAATAAATTATGACGATGCTCAACACCCCCACCAAACTTAAAGCCGGTCAGCAAAAGAATAGTTTCCTCAGTTTTGTTACTGAGCAATGGCTCTACATCATTTCACTAATCGCCATTATTTTGTTTGTGACCTTCCCGATCTTTTGGATTTCGATTTCAGCATTTAAACTGCCGAAAGACGTTACCAAACCCACCATATTTTTTGAGCCGACGCTTGAAAATTTCCGAATCTTATTTGATCTGTTTGAATTTGGTGATTTGATCATCAACAGCCTTGTGGTTTGTATCGCCGTTGTTGTAATTACGCTGCCACTGGCGACGACCGGAGCATACGCGCTATCACGATTTGATTTACCGCTGAAACGTGTGTTGTTGGTGCTGGTCTTAGCCACTCAATTCTTCCCTCCTGTGGTGATGGTTCTCCCCTATTTCAATATCTTTAGGCAGCTCCAAATTTTAGACACCTACACAGCTTTGGTCATTGTAAACCTGACCCGCACTATTCCGTTTGCGATGTGGCTCTTATTTGGCTTTATCGACACGTTGCCAATGGAAATTGAAGAGGCTGCCATGGTCGATGGTTGTACAGAATGGGGCATTTTGCGCTATGTGACTTTCCCATTGGCACTGCCCGGCATTATCACGGCCGGGGTGTTCTCGTTTTTATTGGCGTGGAACGAATTCTTGTATGCCTTGCTGCTCACGTCAAAAGATACGCGCACGGTGATTGTCGGGCTTGTAAATGTCGTTGGCGAGCGAGATGTTCCATGGGAACAGATGTCGGCCGCCGGATTGATTGTCATGATCCCGATGTTAATTATGGCATATGGTATCCGTCGTTACTTTGTAGAAGGGATGACGATGGGAGCCGTAAAGTAAAAACTAAGCCCCCCATTGCAGATCATTATTTGATAGGTTTTGTAATGCAGGCATCCTAGCCTGTGTATTAAAAAGAGAGATAACAATAAATGAAAAACAATAGCCATGCCTCGTGGCAAGAAGAGGCTCAGCGGGTCGCTTTTGGTATCCGCAAACAAGTGCTGGAGCTGACAATTGAGCGGAACGGCTGCTATCTCAGCCAAGCACTTAGTTCAGCCGAGATATTATCAACGCTGTATACCAAAGTGATGAACTTAGGCCCCAGCATCGCCCCGATGCTCCCACCGCCGTATGAAGGGGTACCAGGGCACGACGTGCCGGCCGGAACTGGTGGACTTTACCATGGTGAGCATGCGCCCCATCTTGACCGTTTCTTAATTTCGCCCGCCCACTATGCTGTGGCGATTTACGCGGCACTGGTCGAAGTCGGTCGGATGGGCCGAGCAGGGCTCAAACAGTTCAACGTCGATGGATATTCAGTTGAAATGATCGGAGCAGAACATTCCCCTGGTTTTGAGCTCACAACAGGATCTTTTGGGCAGGCAGTTAGTCAGGCTGGCGGCATCGCGATGGGGCGCAGGCTGAAAGGGCACACCGGCCGGACATTTGTCTTTATGTCTGACGGAGAGCTGGAGGAAGGGCAAACTTGGGAAGCGGTTCAGGCGCTCGCTTTTTATAAGATGGATAGCGTCATTGTCTATGTTGATGTCAACGGTCAGCAAGTCGACGGCCTGACACGGGACATCATGAATATCGAGCCAATTAATGAGCGTCTGTTGGGATTCGGCGCATCGGTATCTGTCGTAGACGGGCACGATGTTGAAGCTTTGGCCAACGCTGTTAATGACCAAGAGTCAGGCAAGCCCCACTTTGTGCTGTGCTATACCGACACTGCTCAGGGGATTCCATTGCTTGAAGAGCGCAAGCCTAAGTTGCATTATGTACGCTTTAAAAGTGAGGAAGAGATGGCCCATTATCA
>JBGCDP010000047.1:0-9408 GCA_045105475.1 Anaerolineae bacterium | reverse complement strand
GCCAGTGGGACAGAGTGCCTGGTTTGTCAGTGAATCCCCAGATGCCGACGGCCGGGGCTTTTTCAAGAGTGGCGGTTAAGTCGGTTCCGGCCGCAGAGGTGACCCGCATCTCAGACGCTTTGCGGATTTTGCGAGATGCGGCCAGCGTTTGTGCTTTTAGCTCTTCGGTAGGCAACAGCCGGGCCAACGCTTCAGGGTGTTCATTGCTGATGTTGAGCACCCGCGCCCCACTTTTTAAGATCTGCGGTAATTCAGGCGCCTGCATTAACCCTTCGACGGTGAGGTCGACAATGACCGGCACGCTGGTTAAAGCGGCCAGTACAGAGCTGATCCCTTGAATCGCCTGCGAAGCACCGGTTGAGCGCACCGGGACAGGTGCGGTTTGCTTAGGAGATGGGATTTGCAGATGAAATGGTATCGCCTCGAGACGAAGTAGGGCCAATTCGGCCAGATGCACGTTGACCATCCGGGACTGGCTTTCTGACAGAATGGCGACCTCATCGGCCGGTTGAACTTTGCTCAATTGAAACAGTTGAACAAACGCTTCGATCCATTTTTCTTCAATTCGATTGCTGAGCATGATTTCCTCGTAAGGCAGGGAGTAATTTAAGTTTAAAATGATTTGATTTTTAGACTATAGCATCTATTTTGAGTACAATCAAAAAATGCATTTTGACCCGGACCATAAATTCAACAATCGCTTTGCTGTGATGATTATTTTGGGTGATTTCATCCTGCCAACGCAGAAAACTTTCTGGCTCGATGAGTTTTTGACTAAATTGTCTTGGCTTGATGTTCTGGAACGTACCGGCCGCTCAACCTTATCGAGGATGACAAAAGATGGTTGGTTTGATGTGGAGAAGGTTGGTCGACGAAACCGCTACACGCTGACTCAGTGGGGAGAAAATGTGCTGCGACAGGGGGATTTACGGGTGTTTGAGCAGGCTGTGCTGGATTGGGATGGGAACTGGCATCTGGTCACTTATTCTCTGCCCGATGATAAGCGTGTATTACGCCACAATTTGGTGCAGCAGCTAGAATGGCTCGGCTACGGTCGGATATCGCGAGGAACATGGCTCTCTCCTTATGATCGGCGTGAGCCGTTGCAACAGGCATTGAAGCAGCCTGAGACGCGTAATTTTTTACATTTCTTTGTTGGGAGTTATTTGGGGAATACGGAGATCAATCGATTGATCGCGCAGTGTTGGAATTTTGAAATGGTGGCGGCCGAATACGAGCGGTTTATTGAGCATTATCGGCAGGTGGCGGCCGACTTAGATGGGCAGGTTGATAGCTTGACGGCCGAAGCCACCTTTTGTCATCGATTTTGGTTATCCTACGATTTTTTACCGCTGTTACGCCAAGATCCGAACCTGCCAAAGCGGTTTTTGCCTGATTCTTGGAGTGGCTTTGAAGCCCGGCAACTTTATATGAAGTTGAAGAATCAGCTGCTGATCCAGTCTGATTTCTTTTCTAAGTAACCAACTTATGATGAAGAAAAAATGTTTTAGAAGGAAGAAATCACTTTAGCCTTGGATATAAAAAAAGCTGGATTAATCCAGCTTTTTTTATATCCATTGACAGGTTGTTTTCGTTTAGCGTTTACGCTTTTTCTTTTTCGCCTTCATCCGATTACTCTTAATCGAATCAGACACGGCCGGTTTGCTCGGTGCACTGGTTTGCTTCTTCGGCATCGCAATGGTTCCGGTTCCTACACCAGCCCCATTTGAACCATCCGTCTTCATGTGACAGCTTTTGTACTTCTTGCCGCTACCACACGGACACGGGTCATTTCGGCCGACTCTGAGCGCGTCACGGCGCACCTCACGCTTTTGCCCCGTCTGCACCATTTGCAAACCAGCTTTGGTGAGCGCATCTTGCCGTTCCTGCTCCGCTTTCTCACGGCGCATGTAATCTTCGTGCCGTTGAATTTGGATAAAGAACTTACTCGCAATTTCACGCTCGATGTTGTTGCGCATGTCGTCAAACATCTCGTACGAGCGCATCTTGTATGCGATTTTTGGGTCTTTCTGTCGCCCGGCCGACTCGAGGCCGATCTCACGACGCAGGTCGTCTGCGGCCGAAAGATAGTCGCGCCACTCACGGTCCATCGCTGAGAGCATCATCACCCGCTGGAACTTCGTAAACGACTCTTCGCCAATTCGTTTTTTCCAGTTCACCCGCTCTTTGTCCACATACTGTCCCAATGCTTCAACCAACGCATCGCTGTCTAAGGCCGACAAACAGTTGACAAGCAGATCTTGCAACGCTTCACGTACAGCCACTCGAAACTTGACCTGCTGCGCTTTGAGCAGTTCCATATTGCTGCTGCCACGTTGAATGTTGAACTGATTAAACGCCTCACCGATTTCACTCTCGGCCGCAGTCCAAAGGCTGTTTTTCTCATCTTCGGCCGCAAAGTCAGCCAAGAAGTTATCAAATACCGAACGGACATTGGTTAAAAAGCGGGTCTGTGCATTTGCTTTCACCTGCTGATGGTTCGATTTGGTCTGTGCCATCAGCCCGTCTAAACGTGGGATCGCAGGCAACAGTGGGATGAAGCGACTCATCTCTTGGAGCATCTGATACAGATTGCGCCCTTCGTCCAGATTTTCTTGAGCGAGGGCCATCATCTCAGCCCGCACTTCATCTGGGGTCCAGCCGGTCATCTCATCTATGTCCAACTTGCGCACCGGTAGATAGGTTTGCAAGCGGCCGAAAACTCCTTTCAAGTTGACCACGTCTGTGGCTTCGGCCGAAAAGTCGTCAACCGTCCGGTCAACCTCACCGCCGATAAAGCCCAAATAGTCATCTAAATAGTTGGTCACCAACTCATCGATGATGATCTCGAACGCCCCATCGAGCCGTTCATCCATGTCCGCATCGCCGGTTAGAATTTCGCGTCGTTCATCGTAAATCGTTTCACGCTGTTTCGCCATCACGTCGTCATACTCGAGGACGTTTTTCCGAATATCAAAGTTGTACCCTTCAATACGCTCCTGCGAGCTGGCGATGATGCGGTCAAGCATGCGGCTTTCAATCGGCGTGTCACTATCGGTATAGCTGCTCATGAACGACTTCAAGCGTTCACCACCAAAGCGGCGCATCAGCTCGTCTTCAAGCGACAGGAAGAAGCGGCTGGAGCCAGGGTCACCCTGACGGGCGGCACGACCACGTAGCTGGTTGTCAATACGGCGAGATTCATGTCGCTCTGAACCGATAACGTGGAGGCCGCCTAAATCCCAAACTTCCCCTGCACCCGATTCCGCATCTGACATAATCTGCTGAATGTCGGTGATCATTTGTGCTGGTAGTGCGGGAATCTCAGCAACGAGCTTTTCAGCTTCGGCGACTTCACCTTCGAGTACGGCGCGCACAACGGCCGCACGTGCCTTGTAGTGATAGTCAAAGACCTGATCGGCCAAGAATTCAGCCATTTTACGCTGGTCTTTTAGCGCCACCTGATACCGGCTGTGCAATCCGGTTAAACGGACCGCTTCATCGACAATAATCGTGTCGATCTCTTTCTCTTTTAAGAACTCACGCGCTCCGTTTGAGTTGCCAACTTGGATCATGCCCAATGTTTGGCGCGCTGTTTCAAAATCTAATCCCTTTTCTTCTTGGAAGATGCGGGCCAAATAGCCAACCACTTGTGCTTCAGCGATCTCTTCGGCCGCGGCATCAAATTCAGCTTTGCTGTCATTGAAGACATCGATCAGCTCAGGATCAAGCTTGGCAGATTTAGACGCCAGCTCTCGTGCTTTGGCATCCCCTTCGGCTACATATTTTTGGGCTAACGCAACCAGATGCTCGCGGGTGAACAGAGAATCTTCGACCATTGCGGCTGCCAATCCTTCAGGATTACCGCCAAGCAAAATGTCAGTACCACGACCCGCCATATTGGTTGAAATCGTAACGGCCCCTTTCTTGCCCGCTTGGGCAACGACTAACGCCTCTGACTGATGGATTTTAGCATTCAATACGTTGTGCTTGACCCCTTCAGCATTGAGCATGGCGTGAATCTTTTCAGAGTGCTCAACCGAGGTTGTACCAACCAATACCGGCCGGTCTGTCTGTGCCACACGTTTTACTTCCTGCACAATCGCACGGTCTTTAAATTCTTCGTTGGCAAAGATCTGGTCAGGGAAGTCGATACGTTTGTAGAATGCAGGTTTGTCTTCACCCGGCCGATAGTAGCTAAACGCATCAGCCCCTTCTACTTTCTCTTTCTTGGTTTCAATGCCTAAATCAGAATGCTCGACCAAGTAGGCGACGTTTGTCGGTAGGGGAGTGACTTCAACGTTGTAGATCGCTTGGAACTCTTCTGCGTCAGTCATTGCCGTACCGGTCATACCGGCTAGCTTGGTGTACAAACGGAAGTAGTTCTGGATGGTGATCGTCGCCACCGTCACACTTTCCCGTTTCACCGTTACCCCTTCTTTTGCCTCAATCGCTTCGTGTAGACCGTCAGAGTAGCGACGGCCGGGCATCATACGGCCGGTAAAGTCGTCGATAATCACGACTTCATTGTCAACAACGGTGTAATCTTTGTCTTTCTTGAACATGTACTGCGCTTTGAGTGCATTGTCCAAGTAGTAGGTGAAATGGTAAAAGCGAGGATCGTAAATGCTGTCCCCATCTTCTGGATTTAGATCAGGGATTTTGCGTTCAACCGCTTCGGTTCCGATATCGGTTAGGGTGATCGATTTACTTTTTTCGTCAAGGTCATAATGGCCGTTCGGTTCGTCATCTTCATCGGCCGTGTTGCGTTTAAGCCCACGCACAAACTGTGAAAAGCGAATGTAGTCGTCAGATGCCTGATTGGCTGGACCTGAAATGATGAGGGGCGTGCGTGCCTCATCGATCAGGACATTGTCGACTTCGTCGATAATGGCGAAGAAATGATCTCGCTGAACCAAACGAGCAGGGTCGTTGACCATGTTGTCACGCAAATAGTCAAAGCCGAACTCGCTGCTGGTGCCGTAGGTAATATCGGCCATATATGCTTCACGCCGCGTCGATGGTCGCCAATGAACCAGACGATCGTCCTCAAGTTCTGCACCAGGGTCAACATAGTCAGGGTCATACAGACCTGAGAATTGCTGAGAGCCGATGACGCCGACGCTTAAGCCTAAAAAGCTAAAGATTTGCCCCATCCAGCCACCGTCACGGCGGACCAGATAGTCATTAACGGTGACCAAGTGAGCCCCGCGACCTGCGAGCGCGTTTATAAAGAGGGGGAGTGTTCCCACGAGCGTTTTACCTTCACCTGTACGCATTTCGATGATGCCGTTGTCATTAAGCAGAATACCGCCCATGACCTGTACATCGTAGTGACGCATTGTTGTGGTGCGGCGTGACCCTTCCCGTACGAGGGCAAAAACCTCTGGGATGGCGTCTTTCATCGCTTCTTGTAGCTCGTCATCATCTTCGATGGCTGAGAGCTGTTCTTGGTAGCTTTGGGTAATTTCACGTAGCTCATCGTCGCTTAGCTTGAGCAGGCGGGCTTCTTCGGCCTCAACTGCGTCTACGAGCGGCCGAAGGTCGTCAATGACTTTTTTATTGGGATCGCCTGTAAAGGCTTTCATAATCCGTGCAAACATATGATTTCGAGATGGGGATTCGAGATGTTAAACGTCTCGCTCACCCAATTATATTTAGAATGAATGGTTATCAACCCGGATAGATTACCGGAATAATTTGAAGTTTTTGTTAGCTATCGGCTGGCATCTTGTTTAGATTAATTTTACCAACATATTTATAGTGCAAAACTCACACAGGTTTTTCAACCCCTTCTGATGGTTTGATTAAGTTGTTTTGCTTAATTTGTACGATAGTAGGTGAGTTTAGTTACAAATATTTTACCTGTTTGAGCCGTTTCTAACGATAATACTTATTTATATTCGACGGAGGACCTATACATTAATGTCGGCAATGTCGGCCGATTAATTGGGTAAGGCTTTGTACCATGATGCTAAGTACTTGGCATACAGGGTCAGTTGTCTGGCTAGGTACTCTGTCCTTTTTTTCTTTTAGCTGCATGCTTACTATACAGAACCAGACAGGATGGGGTTGCCAGCTCAATAATAACTGTAAAATGCCTAAAAGTATCCTCCACTATCTTCATACTGTTAATAAGAAGACGCATGAGCAATCAGCTTTTCCCTATGCTAAAAAAGCAAAATAGGACTTGCTTCCTATTTCATTCGAAACAAGTGGTGCTGGTTGGCACATTAAATGGTTGAGGTCAAATCTGGCGGCACAATCAAAGCAAGGATATTTAGCTAACAGGGGAAATTTGTGAGTAAAAAGACAAACAAAACGATTCGTACTATTTTTTCATGTTTATTGTTAGTAGTGGTATCCGGTTTGGTCACATTCGGCCGGGAGCAAAGCCCTATAATTTATGCGGAGCAGACTTTAGACTCTGATTCAATGCTTAACACAACATTGGTTGAGCTACGGGCCGATACGTTGCCCAATGCACCAAAATATTTGCGGACGCCTCAGTCACGGCGTGCTCCTCAAACCGCCAATTTCAACATTAACTATAACCCTGTTACATGTGAATATCCCGTCACAGCTTGGCCTAACGATGCCGTGATCGCATTTGAGTCTGCGATAGACATTTGGGGTGCCATTCTTAACTCTAGCCAAACAATTGAAGTTGATGCCTGCTGGTCGACTTTAGGTACAAATATTTTAGGGTCGGCCGGTGCGACGACCTATTATAGAAATTTTTCAAATGCACCTGTTGCCAATACTTGGTATCCCATTGCGATTGCGAATGGGATTGCGGGTACAGACCTGAACCCAAGTATTTCTGATATTGTCGCCAATTTTAATAGTAGCTACCCAAATTGGTATTTCGGGACAGATGGAAATCCACCAAATAATGAATACGACTTTACAACGGTTATTCTGCATGAGGTGGGGCATGGATTAGGCTTTAGCGGCTCAATGTTTGTTAATTCGGGTAGCGGGCTAGGTTCTTGGGGGCTCGGGAGTGGTTTTCCATTTTCATATGATCGATTTACTGAAAATGGCTCAAATCAAGCTTTAATTAATACGGCTGTTTTTCCAAACAACTCTGCCGCTTTAGCCACTCAATTAACAAGTGGGGATGTTTTCTTTGATGGACCAGAAGCGTCGACTGCTAATGGGAATAGCCCTGTTGAGCTTTATACACCATCTACTTGGAGTCAAGGGTCTAGTTATTCACACTTGGGAGAAAGTTTCAACGGAACCAATGAAGCTTTGATGACCTATTCTCTCTCTCAGGGAGAGGTTCAGCATAATCCGGGGCCAATTATTCGGGCACTGCTCAATGATATAGGCTGGAATGCAACATCGGGTTCTGCTACCGCAACGCCGACAGCTACAGCAACAAATACAGCAACCCCGATTCCATCTAATACCCCAACAGAAACGGCAACAGCTACCCCCGTTCCATCAAATACTCCGACTCTGACGCCTGTGGCTACAGCTACTAATACTGTTACAGTTACCCCAATCCCGTCTAATACGCCTACGCAAACTGCCACGCCGAACCAAACTGCGACAACCTCGGCAACTAGTACCCTTACGCAAACTCCAATCGCATCAGAAACGAGTACACTGACACCGACACTGACGCCAATTAATACGCCTGTCGCTACTGATGAGTCACCAACGATCACCCCTTCGGTGACACAAACAGCAGTTCTGTCTTTAACGCCTGAAATGACACAAACGGTAATTCCATCGCTAACGCCTGAAATGACACAAACGGTAATTCCGTCGCTAACACCTGAAATGACGCAAACGGCGATCCCTACGGTCGAAGGGGAACCAAACCCGCCTCAACTAACAATTCTTTTCTACTTGCCTATTACGACTCGATGACATAAGCGGTAATAATTTAGAACAAAAAAAAGACGGCCGGATTTTGAAATCCGGCCGTCTATTATCGGTTTAATTAGCTCGACGTTGCTGTGATGTGACTGTGATGAATGGATGTGACGAGACTGTGATGTGACCTGTGAAGGGTTACGAGACTGTGATGTTCGCCGCGCTAACTTCAACCGACACACATAGAATAAGCGAATTCGGCTAACTGATATATGGGTAGAACTACGTAACTTTTCCTCTCGCTAAGTATTGACGCCTATCGAAAATTGCGATACCAATAGCCAATCGATTAACAGACTAAAAAAATCGCCTGCTCACCAACAAATTCAGGAGAAGAATCATGGCTCATTGGAGTGAATATTTAGACAGCGAATACGACCGTTTTTTTAACGAATATTTAGACTTTGTACGCATCCCAAGCGTTTCAGCGTTGCCCGAGCATGCGGCCGACGTACGTGCGGCCGGAGAATGGGTTGTGGCCCGACTCAAAGCGGCCGGAGTTGAAAACGTTGAGCTGATGGAAACGGGCGGTCACCCAGTTGTCTACGGAGATTGGCTTCACGCAGGCGATGATAAACCAACGATCATGATTTACGGTCATTTTGATGTTCAGCCTGTTGACCCGATAGAGTTGTGGGAGACGCCTCCGTTTGAGCCTACAGTGCGTGACGGCCGGGTGTATGCACGTGGTGCGTCAGATGATAAAGGGGGAATGGTAACCCCGATCTTTGCGACAGAGGCTCATTTAAAAACAAACGGATCACTGCCGGTTAATGTTAAATATTGCTTTGAAGGGCAAGAAGAAATCGGAAGCCCCCAACTCGCACCATTTTTCGAGAAGTATCAAGATAAATTCGCCTGCGACCTTGTGTTAAGTTCTGATGGATTGCTGCACGATGCAGATACACCGATGGTATTGCTTGGCTTGAAAGGGCTGACCGGTTTGCAAATCAATGTAACGGGCCCTGCAACCGACTTGCATTCAGGCTTGCACGGTGGGGTAATGCAAAACCCGATTGAAGCATTGACCAAAATCATCGCCTCAATGCGGCATGAAGATGGGACGATTGCGGTCGAAGGCTTTTTTGATAATGTCGTTGACCCAACGGAAGCCGGGCGCAAAAAGATCAAAGAGATTGAATTTGATGAAGAAGCGTATGCGGCCTCTGTTGGCATCACTGAATTTTTCGGGGAGCCAGGTTATACAACGCGTGAACGAAATTGGCTCCGGCCGACTTTGGAACTGAATGGCATTTGGGGTGGTTTTCAGGGAGACGGGACGAAAACGGTGTTGCCAGCAAAAGCGCATGCGAAGATCACTTGCCGTTTGGTAGCCAATCAAGATCCTCCTACGATCTATAAAAAGTTAGAAGCGCATATCAAAAAGCATGCGCCTCCGGGGGTAACGGTTGAGATTGAACCAACGGCCGGAACCGGCTATCCATACTTGATGGCGGCCGACCATCCCGGAAACAAAATTGCGGCCGATGTGATGCACGAACTCTTTGGTAAACAACC
>JBGCDP010000046.1:0-6571 GCA_045105475.1 Anaerolineae bacterium | reverse complement strand
TGGGAAGGATTGCCCTCGTCGCATAGTCAAGTGGGTCAGTGGGAGCAAATCGGCATCATGCCGAACGCTCGCTCAGAAAATCGAGGGGTTGAAATCAACGGTAAGTTCTACATTCCAGGAGGATGGGGTGGCGAATCGATGTTTGAAGCTTACGATCCCAGCGACGATTCATGGGAGACATTGGCTGATTTACCTGACGGTCGCCATCATTTTATGGCGTCCGCTTTTGATAATAAGATGTACTTGTTTGGCGGTTCGGCCGAAAACGCATATCGGCCGGAAACAAATACATGGATGTATGACCCAGAAACTGACCAATGGACGGTGCTTGCCGAAATGCCTAGTCCACGTTTGGCTGGGGCGGCGGTCACTGTTGATGATCAAATCTATATTGTGGGCGGATCTTCGGGTAGTGATGAAGCGTCGACTTTGCGTTACGACCCATCCGGTGATGAATGGACGGAGCGAGCCTCCCGCGTTGCCAGTTGCGGTTCATGGTTTTCCGCTGTTGAGCTATAACGGTGCGCTGTGGATTATCGGTGGATCAGATCTGGCGGGTGGTGAGCAGAACGAAGGGCGCATGTTCCGCTATGAGCTAAGCCAATAATTTGGACCAGTGAGGGAGCCGATTAAATCTGAATCTCATCGCCTACGGATGGCTCAAGGTCTATAAGTTCTAACTAAATGCCTATGCAGGCCTCACTAGATTTGCACATTAATGAGCCATACTTAGGGAATGCAAAAAAATAAAATTGATCGACGCTTGATAACGATCATCCTAATCGTCTTTGTGCAAATGCTAGGGGCAGCCATGATCCTCCCCATATTGCCTTTATTTGCCAAAAGCGAATTTAACTTAGAGCCACAGTGGATTACCCTACTCAACACCGCATTTTTCGGGGCTCAATTTGTAGCCGGCCCTTATTTGGGACGATTGTCCGATCGAATCGGCCGAGTGCCTGTTTTGATCGTGAGCCAAATCGGAACCGTATTTAGCTTTTTGCTGCTGGGTTTGGCTCCAAACGTAGCTGTTTTATTTCTAGCTCGAACCCTAGACGGCATCACCGGTGGGAATATCATCGTCGCTCAAGCCTATATCGCTGACATTACGCCGCCAGAAAAGAAGACACAGGCATTTGGTTATGTGATGGCAGCTTTTGGTTTAGGGTTTATTTTAGGTCCCGCTATTGGCGCGGTGTTGGCTGCCAGCTATGGCCCACGTATCCCCTATTTTATGGCGGCCGCGGCCGCAACCATAGTTGTGCTTTTGACCGTATTTACATTAAATGAAACGGTTACAGATGAACAAAAAGAAGCCAGCAAATCAACTACGAGAGAAAAACTTGATTTGGCCCATATTTTTAACCAGCGCTCCCTTGTGCTGATCTTGGTTATCGCATTTTCTGTGCAAATGGTTTTGGGTGTTGTGCAGTCGACGTTGGCCCTGTACGCTGAAGCGGTGCTCTTCGTGGGGCAACCGGATGAGGCGGTGAAATTGGGCCTTGGCGTCCTGTTTGGCTTAATTGGAGCGACCCAAATCATCACGCAAGGTTTTCTGATTCGTATATTCTTGCCCAAGCTAGGTGAAATCGGCATGATTTTGGTTGCCTCCGTCATGATCAGCTTTGGCCAATTTATGATGTTAAGTGCCAATGGTATTTATCTAGCTGGCATTGCGATTGTTTTCTTCGCAATGGGATTAGGCTTTGCACTCCCATCGATTAATTCATTGGCAACAACGGTAGCAGGTGAGACGATGAAGGGGCAGATTTTGGGCGTTGTGCAGTCTTCGGCCAATTTAGGCGTCATTGTGAGCAGTTCGATTGCCGGGCTGCTTTTTGCGATGTCACCCCGCTTTCCATACGCAATGGCGTTTGGCCTAGCGGTGTTGATGATTATTCCGATTTTGATTTTGCGTCGTGATTTACTGCCGATACTGAACCCGGCCGTGAAGCCCAGCGGAGATTAGGTCAGCGTATATTTCAGCTGGATAAGCTTGATTCCTAAGCTGACTTTTCTTGAGGCTGGCTGTTTGATAAAGCCAAGCTTTTCATAAAGCGAAATGGCCGGAATGTTGTTTTCAGCCGTTGACACAATGCAGCTGCCTAATGACTTTTTTGCAAAGAGAATGAGCTGACTAGCGATCCCCTGTCGAAAAAAACTAGGATGCACAACCAATCTGGCAATGAGCCAGCATTCCACTTGGTCTTCGAATTCGATAACCGCAACCAATTCATGATGGGTCATGAATCCATAAAAGAGGTTGCCGCTCTCAAGTATGTCAATGGTCGTTTCGCGTAAAGGGGGAAAGCTGTCTGCCCCGATTATGCTGGCCTCTATCTCGTAAGATTGATGCGAAATCTCTAAAATCTTTTCAGCCGTTTGAAGTTCCTTGTGCTCTAGGGGTTTGATCATGCTCAACTGCTGTTTTTAGGATGATTTTTCGCCTGCCGTTCATTGCCTCGTTTGTAGTTTCCGGTTACCCGAGCCATAAGCTGCTGTTCGCCTGCGAAATCAAGCTTTTGCATCTTCTTCAAAAATTCGGCCGCACTTTTTCCTCTCAGTATCGTAACCTGCCGGCCGTGGTGGCTAATTAAAACTGCATCATTTTTTGCGATACGATGACTAAAGCCTAAATCCTCTGGATCAACCATTATTATTGCTCAGATGCTTAATCATATTAATGCCGGTAATGCTGAAACCCATTCGTTCATATAGTTTGAAAGCACGTTTGTTGTCACCTGCAACGCGGAGTTTAATTTGCTCTACTCCCGTTGGCTCTAGCTTCGCTTCAAGTGCGACAAGGCTCTCTTTGCCCAAGCCTAATCCTCGAAATCGTTCAAGCAGGATAAAGTCTAGAAT
This sequence comes from Anaerolineae bacterium, assembly GCA_045105475.1. Lineage (GTDB taxonomy): Bacteria > Chloroflexota > Anaerolineae > Promineifilales > Promineifilaceae > WTJY01. Next base: position 3,709 of record JBGCDP010000046.1, on the reverse strand, counting down.
AAACGCTGTCTTGCCATGATCATATAGCGTGTACCAGAGATATCCGACTGTGCCAGCTTCTTTTTTGTCTAAGCAGCAAAGAAATTGATTCGGTGTTTTGATGCCTTGAGGAAGATCATTTTTTAGCTCTTGTTGAGCTTGGGCACGACTTTTTTCGGCCGAATACCGGTAATTTGATTCAATTTCGGCCGCGTAGTCTGCAATAAACAGCTTGCTGTAATTCGGGAATTCAAGTTGGGTGATTGGTCTTAATTTAATCAAATATTATGCTCACTGGTTTTTTGCGGGTAAAGCTGTGGAAAAAAGTCGCCCGCAATTGCATCTCCCTCTTTATAACCGGCCGCTTCAAACATCTCACGTTCACCTTTCGCCCAATCGCCCCGATAACGTAAAACCCCATCTTCTTTGGTCATGCGGAGTGTGTAGCGGCGTACCGTTTCAGTGGGAATCACGTCTGATAGTCCACCATGCAACGTACGCATATCGAAGTAGATGCAGTCGCCTACATCCAGATCAAAGCTAACCAAGTCGAAATCATCTGGATTTCGGTTGATGTCTGGAGGCGGCTCATATGTTACTCCGTTGACGGTAACTTTTTCGTTGACGTCTGCTTTGTGTCCGTCAGCAAAACGGACCCGCATGAAGTGCTTGCGCCACAAATGAGAGCCACGTACAAACGAGATTCCGTTTTCAACTGTTACTGGCTCAAGCGGAAGCCACAGAACACACATCGTGCCAAAAAAGTCGAAGTAGGAGAGGTCTTGGTGAAACGGCGGCCGGGATTTTGATCCTGCTTCGCGCATAAACCAGTTGTCCATCACCAAATTGATGCGTTCTGCGCCAAGAAGTTGCATCGCATGGCTGGCAGTGGGTGATTCGTGGACAAACTTCTCAAAACCATCAAACATACTCCAGGACCAAAAATCCTCTAAATACGCAGGGACATTTGGATCTTTCGTGTGGCTAACCAAATGGGGGCTAGGCCGATTGCGAGATTCATCAATCGTTTCTCTTAATAGATTAATCCATTCAGGGCTAAACTTTTGGCGTAATGCAACCACGCCATCCTGTTGGAACTGGGAAATTTCGGCCGGTGAGACCGATTCAGCCTGAGAAAGCTGGGTCATGCGTGAGCTCCCTCGTCTGTCATCTCTTCAATATTTACATGGTGGATATTGGCCGCTTTATACATCAGAAATAACGCAGCCGTTGCAAACAAGACTCCTATGACAGACAAAATATATGAGAGTTGATTCGAAGCAAATAGCGGAAAGCGTGCGAAGATCAGAGCGATGATCAGGCTACTTTCAAACGTAATGGATGCAAAGCTGCTTTCCCCCATAATGGCCAAAAGCAGGAAAACCGCATCGATGATGATGACGCCGGTAAAGACTAGACGGATAAACTCAATTTCTTCGAAAGACCCGGTCACGAATAGCAAATAACCCAAAATAAAGACAATGAGTATAACGACGATTATCTGCTTATACGCATTGGTGACTTTTCCCTGCGATGCCAAATAATTGCGCAAGTATTGGCTTTCAGCCATATAGCGAAATGCAAAGATTAGGACCATTAAAATGACAATCGCGCCAATTTTGACGATTGATTCTTGGACCGTACCGCTGAATTCTCCATCTTCAACGTAGCCGCTAACTTTGTCGAATTTTTTGAAGAAGCTTCGGACGATAACAAGTAAGACAATCTCAAACTGGCGACGTGCTGAAAGTAGGTTGCTTTCGGAAATATTAGACACCAGTTCGAGTAGCTCTTGTAGCAGGATGATACCGAATGGGATTGATAGATTGGCCAACGCTCCAATCAGATACTCGTCAAGCTGGTTAAGCGGACTAACTTCGGCCGCCAGTTGGACCAAGCTGATCACGTATAAAAGTAGTGCGACAATAACAAACAGCGGCTTTGATTTATGCTCTAGCCATTCAATTGATTCTGAGACGACATGTATATCCATGTTTAGTTGATTTTCTCCAATTTTCGTTCTTCTTTAAATTCTTCTTCTATTTCACCGGCCGCATATATTCCAACCAGCCGGGCCACGATGACGGCCGTGTAAAGCACACCGACGACCGCTTCAAAGGTGGCGATTGTGCGTGCCCAAGGCGTTATAGGCAACACATCCCCATATCCCAATGTGGTTAAGGTTGCGTAACTAAAGTAAACAACCGTTTGCCATGGAAACAATTCATTTTCATAGGCGTCAGGGTTTAATCCATCTACAAAAGCATGCGACGTTTGGTCAGGAAACCAGGTCACGACTTCAATGAAATTAAATACAACGCCGAAAACCCCTCCTAATAACAGATAGACCGTACAGGCCGCTAACAAAACATCTGTGCTGACAATGGTTGATTGAAAGACATAGCGGAGCAGGACTCCAATTAGGGCGACCATAAAGAGACCCAAGATGATGTAGATTGCAAAATTGAGCCACAAAATATTGGGATTGAAAGCGAATGTGGCTCCCGCCGCAAGCCACAAAACCGTAGCACCTATTAGCACGCGCGTGTGTAGCTGGTTGTTGCTAACCAGGTAAATTCCAGCGACAAAGAGACTGATGTAAAAAAATTGGAACGCGATTAAGACCCAAGCTGATTCACTGATCGATAGTGGATAAAGGAATTGAACAAGTATGGTTGCGATCATCAAGTAGATGATTTTTCCATCAAGCGGATCTTTTTGTTTGGTAGAGTTTTCCATTGTTTTTAACTAAAGGCTATAGGTTTAACAAGCCTTGCTTTTGCAATGTTTCGACCAGCATCTTACTAACAGAAGTGTGCATTTCTTGAGAGTATTTAAACTCCGATGTGTAAAAGTCGGTGATTTTGGTGATGCCAGCATCAGCTAGTTTGGTGCGAATCGATTCGACCGAATTGTAGCGTTCCCAAGCATTTTTCTCTCGTTCAGCATGTTTTTTGCGGATTTCCGCATCGGTCAATCGTTTATACTTTTCATGGTGGACGACCAAGTCAAGCGGCAGTCGATCGCGTAGAGGTGGATCTTCATTTGGGTAGCCGATAACGATACTTGTTGCTGGGAAAACATACTCAGGTAGCTCAAGTATGTCGATAATTTTGTCGGCCGACATTAGCGTCGTCCCCATATAACAGATGCCTAATCCTTTAGATTCGGCCGCTAGGCAGATTGTTTGAGCCGCAATCATCGCATCAAACGCCCCCACCAAAAAAGCTAGAAGATCGCTAAAGCTTTGTTTTGAATCATTGACCCGAACCCATTCCCGTGTACGAAAAAGGTCTGCGCAAAAGGTAAGCACGACCGGGGCCTCGTTCACCATCGGTTGTTCATAATGGGCTTTGAATAATTTCTGCTTATTTTTTTCATCTTTGGTGACAATGACGGCCCAAGTCTGTAAATTTCCAGAACTTGAACTACGTAGACCAGTTTGGAGCAGATCATTTAGTAAGTTTTCGTCAATTTTTTGATCCGTAAACGAGCGGATCGAGCGGTGTGAGTTGGCTAAATCAAGCATCCGGCAATTATATGGTTCTTTCCGGTTTCTCCAATTAAAGACCATTAGGCATTTATGGGATTTATTAATCCGATTAATGAACATTTCTAAGAAGGAGCCAGTTTGTTGTGCTTGAAGAGGAAGTTTCCAAAGAAGGTATGGTTAAATTAGCAGGTGATATGCTGACTGTATACTGAAAAGAGACTTTAACTATGAAAAGAA
>JBGCDP010000045.1:0-5098 GCA_045105475.1 Anaerolineae bacterium | reverse complement strand
TGGGGTTGTGAAGTATTCCATTGCTGCACGAACTTCTGGGCGGTCGTTAAACATCGCCAAAAGGTCACCGGCTACCAAGAATGGTTTGCCGTAGTCGTCACCAACAGGTGGCAAGTAAAAGAAGTCGTAATCTTTCTTATATTCAGCACCTTCAGGGAAAAAGCTGGTGATGAAGTTCGCTTGTTTATGCAACCAACACTGTGGCGGGTCAGCAAACAGCCCTGCTGGTGAGTCACCAAATGAGGTTGATGCGATAGAGGTCCGGCCGCCCAAGACGTAGTCGTCGTTGAACCAGATTTCACTCCATGCGCCAACGGCTGATTTAACTTCAGGTGAATCGAATGGCAATTCGCCAGCGACCCAAGCGTCATAGTTTTCCAATGAAGTGGTGCGGAGCATCATTTCTTCGGTCCAGTCGGTGGCAACCCAACCGGTCGCTGCGCCAGACTCGATGCCGATACACCAAGGTGCGTCGCCGTCAGATGCGATCTGGTCAGTTAAGGTTGCGAGTTCATCCCAAGTGGTTGGAACTTCATAACCGGCCGCTTCAAAATCATCAACCGGATACCAAACAAGGCTCTTGCCGCTGAAACGCATCATCACACCATATTCGGTGCCATCGATGGTGTTGAATTCACGCCAACCAGAGTTGTACTGTTGGCTGAGCCATTCGTCAGACATGAAGTCTGTGACCGGTACGATCTCACCTTCACGTGCGAATGCTGCAAACAAACCTGGCTGTGGGAAGTCTACGATGTCTGGAGCATCGCCAGCGTCTACACGGATTGCAATCGAGCCTTCAAACTCTTTGTTACCGATGTAGTTCACCGTGATGCCGGTCGCTTCTTCGAAAGCTTTCATCCCTTCAGAGAATTTAACGCCATCAGGGTCGTTGCCTTCGAATGCGCCATCAACGGTTACCGTTGTTCCTGCATAGGTGCCTTTTAGGGCTTCTTCCAAAGCACCGCCAGGCATAACGGCAAATCCAGGATCAGCCATCTCTTCCATTTCTTCGTCAGCCATCGTTTCTTCGACAACCTCAACGGCTTCTTCAACCACCTCTTCTGCTGTTTCTGCGATTTCATCCGCATTTTCAGCAACCTCTTCGGCGACTTCGGCAACTTGCTCAGCTGCTTCTTCGATAACTTGGGCGGTATCACCACCACAAGCCGCGAGCAAAAGTGCTAAGGCTGTTGCCATTATAATTAACCATTTTTTATTCATAATCGTTCTTCTCCTTAATTGAAAGACAGATATGATTTCAAATTCCGGGTTAAGGGCTGGTGGAATTTGAAACATTAACGTGGGACGACCGCAGTCGTACCACGAATAACAACACTCGTTGGGAGTAAATACTCTTCTTTTGCCAGACCAGGATTACTTAAAAGGCGCAGCAGCATTTCGGCCGCTTTTTTGCCTGATTCGTAAAGAGGCTGGCGGATCGTCGTTAGATCCATGAATTCAGCCATTTCGATATCATCGTAGCCGATGACCGAAAGGTTATAGGGGACTTCGAGACCAATTTCTCGGGCTGCTTGTAAAATGCCAACGGCCAGAATGTCGCTGCTCGCGATAATGGCCGTCGGTGGATTCTCTTGTCTTAAAATTGAATTTCCCATCTGATACCCTTCTTGGCGGGTATATCCAAGGTTGCGTACCAGCTCCGGCCGGAAAGGGATTTTGGACTCAGCTAAGGCTTTTTTATACCCATTCAACCGATCATCGCTTGAATGGTTTCCTAGCTCTGCCTGCAGCTTGTCAGAGACAAAACCGATAATCTCATGACCTAATTTAAGTAAATGTTTGGTTGCTTTGTAGCCACCCGCAACGTCATCAATCGTGACATTAGACATTGTGGCAGACTCCGCATCCAAGATAATTGTTGGGATGTTGGCATCGACCAATCGGACGATCTCCTCATTTTCAGTTCCCATCGAGATCACGATAAGCCCATCCACCTTGTCATCTGTTGAGAGTTGACGGGTGTACTTGTTGAGCCGCTCCCGACTATCGATATTGAACATGATCATGTCGTAGTTTGAAGCCGCGATAATTGATTCAATCCCACGTAGGCGTTCAACGACAGATTGGCTGGTGAAAAATGGGGCGACTATGCCGATGGTGAGGGATTTGCCGGTGACAAGTCTGCGGGCCTGCTGATTCGGTGTGTATTCAAGTGCTTTAATCGCATCTTCAACTTTTTCTTTGGTTGACTCTCGCACTGAGACGCCACCGTTTAAGACTCTGGAAACAGTTCCAATGCCGACTCCTGCTCGTTTTGCAACATCTTTAATCGTGACAGCCATAGTAGTGAGGGTAAAAAGGTTTGAAATAGAAGATTGCGATTACAAGATTATCGAATCACTTTGGAAATATTTGGAAATGTTTCCAACTTGGGGCAGAATATACCCGAAGCACATTGTTGTGTCAAATTTATCCAAGTAATAGTTTGATTTGTTTGTGCAATGGTGTGAGTCGTTCTTTGATTGTGGGAATTCAGTTCTCCATAATCACCTAATCTTGAAATTTTTACAGGAGACCATAGATGTCATCTATCCTTCCTCATTTAAAAGCCGATGTCCGGCCGATGGCGGCCGCTGAAGCGATTATTCAGCCCAATGAAAACGTACGGATTACCGTACTGACCCCTCGACTGTTCCGCTTGGAGTATGCGCCTGACAGCCAATTTGAAGACCGGGCCACGCAAACTTTTTGGTTTCGGCAACAGCCAGTGCCCGCCATTGAAACGGTTCAAAAAGACGGTAAGCTCATCATCGAGACACAGGCGTTAGCCCTCTCATGGAGTGGTTTGGCACAGGAAACTTTTTCACCCCGAAACCTCTCCATCCTGATGAAAGAGGATGAAGCTGAATGGAGCTTTGGGGATGCTCCAACCGGTAATGTCGGGGGTACGTTCCGTACCCTCGACGGGAAAAGCGGCGGTGTTGGGATCGATCCTGGGTTGATTTCGGCCGATGGGTGGACCGTATTTGATGACAGTGAAAGCCTGATCCTTGATGGAGATGGGTGGGTCAAACCACGGGGTGCGGCCGATGGATATCAAGATCTCTACTTTTTTGGTCATGGCACCGACTTCCCCGGCCTGCTTAAAGACTTTGCGGCCGTCGCTGGCCCTGCACCGCTAATTCCGCGTTACGTGCTAGGCAACTGGTGGAGCCGCTACTGGGAGTATGATGACGCTGAGCTGAGGGAGCTGATCTCTGGCTTTCGGGATCGGGACATTCCACTGTCAGTCTGTATCATCGACATGGATTGGCACACGGTCAAAGAGGCTGCAGACTATCACACCGGCTGGACCGGTTATACGTGGAACAAAGAGCTCTTTGATGATCCCCCAGCCCTGATGCAGTGGCTCAAAGATCAAGAGTTGAAAGTAGCCCTTAACCTGCATCCGGCTGAGGGTGTGGCTCCCCACGAAGAGATGTACCCTGAAATGGCGAAAGCGATGGGGATTGATCCCGCATCCAACGAAACCGTCCCATTTCACATCGGGGACCCTAATTTTATCAAAGCGTATTTTGAAATTTTGCACCACCCACAAGAAGAGATCGGGGTCGATTTTTGGTGGATGGATTGGCAGCAGGGGAAACAGAGCGAACTGGTCGGCCTTGATCCGCTGTGGATGTTGAACCACATGCATTACATGGACCTGATGCGCAAGCAAGACAGTCGGCCGCTGATCTTTTCCCGCTGGCACGGGCTGGGCAACCATCGCTATCCGATCGGCTTTTCAGGCGATACATTTGTGACTTGGGAATCGCTGGCGTTCCAGCCTTACTTTACCGCCACCGCCGCCAACGTCGCTTTTGGCTGGTGGAGCCACGACATCGGCGGCCACATGTTCGGCATCGAAGAGCCGGAGCTTTATCTGCGCTGGGTCCAGTCCGGCGTGTTTAGTCCGGTCAACCGGCTGCACAGCACTAAAAACCGTTTCCATGAGCGGCGGCCGTGGGGGTATGACATTCACATCGAAGAGCTCACCAACGCGATGCTCCGCTTCCGCCACAGCTTGATTCCGTATCTGTACACGATGAATCGGCGCAACCAGATCGAGCATTTGCCGCTGGTGCAACCGATCTATCATAACTGGCCAGACGCGGCCGAAAGCTGGAACTGCCCGCAGGAATACAGCTTTGGCACCGAGCTAATCGTCGCCCCATACACGGCCAAGCCGGACCCAGACACCCGCCTATCCCGCCAAGTTGTTTGGTTCCCTGAAACTCCCGGTGGCTGGACCGACTTCTTTACCGGCGAGCATATGCCGGGCGGCCAATGGCAAGCGATCTACGGTGATTTAGACCATGTGCCGGTCTATGCCAAAGCGGGGGCGATTGTTCCCCTGAGCGCAGAAAATGGCTGGAGCAGTCTGGGGAACCCCGTCGAGTTAGACCTGCATATTTTTGCAGGGGCTGACAATGTGTTTGTTTTATTTGAGGATGATGGGGAGTCTTTAGACGAAAGTTTTGCCGAGACTGAAATGGTCTTGAAAAGCCAAGCTCAAACGCTCGAATTTGTGATTCATAAGGCACAAGGTGAGTTGGGCCACATCCCGGCCGACCGTGAGGTGATGCTGTTTGTCCACAGCGTGGCGTACACGGATGATGTCCAGGTACACGTTGACGGCACGCTGGTTGACTTTGAATACGAGCATGACGGGGAAGCGGAGATGCTGGTCATCGGCCCGATTTCGTGCCCGCCCACGGCCGAATTGCGTTTGCAAATCACGGCCGAACGAGACGATGAATCTGGCATCGTGGCGAATCTATTGTCCCACCGTGATCGGACAAACGAAAAGTTGTACAGCATGATCGCTCAGTTTAGAGCAGAGACAGGTGCACGCAATGAGTTGGCCGAAATCTATCACCGGCTAAAGGCTGAACCAGAGCTGTTGGGCGGCTTTTTACTCACACTCGAAGAGGCGCATATCCAGGCGTTGTGTGAGGTGATCTACGACGCTGGTTTCCACACGATCAACTATGGTGACCCAGACACGACGGTGCAGATGTGGAACAATCGGGAAGTCGCAGACGTCACGTTCATTATGACGAAGCACAATACGATTGCGTGGCCGTGGGGG
>JBGCDP010000044.1:0-5180 GCA_045105475.1 Anaerolineae bacterium | reverse complement strand
CGCGGCCGACTGTCAAAAATCGAGAATCAATTGTTGCATGCGGTCGCCGTTTTCCGCACCCCGGCCCCGAAGGATGCCTGGATTCGTTATGAAGATGATGATCCAGACGCTCCTGACATTGGCGCAGTTTTAGAAAAAATGTTGGGTCGTCAGATTTTGCAAGAAGATGGTGTCGGCGGTGTGTTCATTCTGCCCAGCCTGCGTGAGATTGTTTACAACGAGATGTCGATTGAGCAGCGGGAACAGTTCCACATGAATTCGGCCGGGATTTATGCGATGCGGGGTGAGTATACAGAAGCGGCGTGGCACTTGATGCGGGCCGACCGGCCGGAGTTGGCCGTGCAGCTATGGTACCCAGAGCGAGAGAATGAAGTTCAGCGGGGGAATGGGGCGGTTGCCCTCAAAATCTTTGAGCAGATTTCTGTCAATCGGTTGCAGCCAAAATTGCAGAAGCAACTCGCCATCTTGCGGGCTGAGCTCAACCTCTACAACGCCTCAAATGAAAAAGCGATTGAGGTTTTGGAGCAAGTAGAGTGGGAGTCAAATGAGCCGATATCTGTAGAAGCTTTTCAGCAGTGGGGCCGCATTCTCGAGAGTATGGGGGAAACCGAAGAAGCCAGAAATAAGTTCTCAGAAGGAATTGAAATGCTTTCTTGGCTTCTAGAAAAAAACACTCAACTACACGTTGGAAAAGGCTATCTATTCAGTCAAGATCGATTGATGGACTTAGCTTCATCTGAAGCTGATCTTGCAATTTTCCATGCTGAAATTTTGCAAGGGCACATTCAGGATGGATTGAGTAATTTTGATTTGGCGGTACCACATTTTCAAAGAGCTCTGTCTATCAGCAAAAAACTTGACAATCAACTATTAATTGCTCGAGCTGAATATCAATTAGGTATTATTTATACTCGCCAAGAAAATTTTGAAATGGCAACTCTATCTTTTAATCAAGCAATTATGCGCTTTGAGAAACTAGGCAATAGTGTTCAAGAAATGAGAGCAAGAACAAATTTTGCAGCAATGCTAATGAATTCTGGTCGTAATTCTGAGGGGATATCCGAAGCAAATAAAGCCCTTCATTTCTTTGAAAAAACTGGTGCTGATATTTGGATTGCTCATAACGCGAACAATATAGCCGATGCATATTTAGAACTTGAAAACATTGATCAAGCTGAGCTATACGCGAAGAAAGTGATTAGCCAAGAAGAGCCTTCAACTTACGGATATGGAATTTTCACTTTTGGAGATATTCAACGCAGAAAAGGTAATTTTAAAGAAGCAGTAGAAACATTAAAAATATCCCTTTCTCAAGCCTTACGCACAGAAGATCGATATCTAACTGCATATTGCTATCAAGCTCTGGGAGAGGCACAAATTGGATTAAAAGACTCAGACAAAGCATTGGAAATCCTTCAAGAAGCAAAAAAGCTTTTTACCGAAATGGATATCCCATCGGAATTAGAAAAAACTCAAACCCTCATTCGATCTATTTCCTAACCCTATGCTAAAGACCAATTGAGGCAAACGGATCAGAATTTGAGGCAATAATCTCTATTTTCTAAGGCAGGATGTAAATCAAGAAATGGCACAATAAAACAAAATTTAACTTTTTAATAGTCAATTAATGGCCGGAAATTTTATTTTAATAATAAGGAGAACTTATCCAATGAGAATTAATAAACAAGCAGTGGTTCGAACTACCTTTTTTTTAGTTTTACTTCTAGCATTTGCAGCTTTAGCTGCTTGCGCATCAGCTGAATCAGCTGATTTTGGCAGCGACAGAAGCAAGGCCGATGTCAATACCCAGCCTGCAGCTGGAAAACAGCCCCAAAAAGGCAGTGGGGGCCAGCCTTGGCTCGAGATAAATGAGGAATTTGGTCATAAATGGAAGTTAACGTATGAACATTCATCGGCAACCGCATTACTTCAAGTGGCTATTGTCAATTGGGATGTCGAACGTGCAGCCGTAACAGAAGTACTTTATGGGTGTGAATATGAATTTGCAAACTCAAACCGAAACGGAGACAGTGTCAAACTACAGCTAGACAGCATTCAAGATTCGATTGAAGATTGTTATGTTCAATCAGGACAGGCGAAAAATGTGCCACGGTTCGAAAAGTATTCGGCAATCCAATTTGAGGTCAGCGGATCATTTCAACAGCCTACTGGTGGTGGGTTGATTTCCCATCCTACATTCAAATATGGGTTAGATCAAAGTGGAAATAATGTAAGCGTGTATATTTCAGCCGAGGGTGATAGAGCGCAAATTACCGGTGAGACGGATAACTTCAATGCAAGTGGCGGTATCCAAGATTTTCATGCTGCTTCAAATTTATTCTTTTGGACCTCACTGCAAGATCAGAATGTGAAACTTAGCTATTTAGAACATTACGTCTGGACGGACCCAAGCAAAATTCAAACAACTGCTAAGCAAGAGATGGGGCGCGTTAATGCGGTTGTGTTCGATTTAGGGCAAACTGAGCTTGAAATCACGCCTCCAAATGGCTTTTCACTTGACAAATTTGTCATCGATCCAAAAAGCTTTGGGGCAGGCGGTGGATAAAACAACAAATTCCAATTTTTATTAATTTACAAAAAAGCGCTGGTGTTGCACCAGCGCTTTTTTATTGCACACTCGTCGGTATGGCAATCGTTTATCCAAGAGGGCGCAGCACCACAGTAGGGATTATGCATTCGCATCGAACCACCTGACAATAACCAAAACATTGCTGTGAATGTCTCACCCCGTTTGGAATTGTTGCCACTGCGGGGGCGAGACATCCCATTCTTCATTGTTCATTCTCCGTTCCTCATCGGTTATTTGAGCCAGTTTTTTGAATAGTCAATGAACAACAGACAATGAAGAATTGTCAATTCCCAGCCTACATCCAACCCAGAAAACCTACATTTGTAACCTACACAACACCCCCAATATCAAGCGAAATTCAACCCTCAATCGGCGTGAGACAAAAGCGATTTGAGATGAGACATCAATACCTTTGATCAGAAATAAGATTTAACCATCAAGTTTTTTAATAAAGATTTAGAGGTTTCATCACTATGCAGATCAAAGGAATGTTTTCACTCATCGGCTACGCCCTCCTCATCGGATCAGTTGGCTTTTTTGCCCGCGTGATCGAAGGGCTCGACCTCATGACAGTCGTCTTCTTTCGGGCACTGTTGGCGGCCGGGTTCATCGCAATCTACGCAGCTGGCACAGGCTCGCTGAAAGATTTACGGCCGAATAATATTCCAGTCATGGGGATCTCAGCCCTCTTCCAAGGCTTGATGATGCTCACCTTCATAGGTGCTGCACTCAACACCACCATCGCAAACGCCGTTTTCATCACCAACACCGCTCCAATCTTCGCCGTTTTCTTTTCCCAGATTTTTCTAAAAGAGAAGATTTCAACTGCAACCCTCGGCGGATTGCTTCTAACAACTATCGCCGTGTGCTTAATCGTTGATGTACGCAACTTTAGTCTAAGCAGCGAGCATCTATTAGGCGACATGCTCGCTCTCGCATCAAGCGTTTGCTATGCAGCCGCCACCGTGTCAGCCAAAAAGCTATCTGATGATAACAGTGGTGCATGCATCGCCTTTTGGCAGATGGGACTTACCGCACTCGCTCTTACCCCATTTATCACCATGCCAGCCCCCTCAGTTCTGATATCGGCCGCCATACCACTCTTTGGCATAGGCGTCGTCGCATCTGGCATCGCATTCCTTTTGTTCCAATCCGGCGTCAAAAACCTTCCGGCGCAACAAGTCCATATCATCACCTCGTTAGGCATCGTCATTCCGGCCGGTTTCGCGTGGCTACTGCTAGGTGAACCGATGTCAACCCTAACCATCGCAGCTTGCGCCCTCATTTTGATCGGTGTCATCTGGGTTCAAACAACCGCAGTTCATCCGGTCAGCGAAGACGACTTCCACGAAGCCCCAACACGCCGCTTACGGCCGGTTTCAATTAGCCGCTAAACGGCAGCTCACTCTGGCTTGAGACATTCCACCACCACATTGAGGCATGAGCTTACAGATCTGATTTTAAGATAACAGTACGAACTAGAAATTCTCTTTCTGCCTAATGCGTGACGAGCAAAACAGAAGAGGAACAAGGAAAAACGAGACACAATCATGCTAACCATTCATCTTCTAAACCAAATCAAATTTGAACAGGATGGCTTACTACTAGAATCCCTCATGGTGCCTAAACTCCAACTCTTACTAGGCTACCTCATCGTCAATCGTGACCGGGCCGTTAGCCGAGACCATCTGGCACAAATCATGTGGCCCAATCGACCAGAATCATCCGGCCGGAACAACCTGCGCCGCCTGCTCCATCGAGTGAGGCAGCAGCTCCCAAATGCAGACCAGCACATTCGAGCAACCAGCCATTCACTCAGCTGGATGACCTCCCATGCGGCCCAAATCGATCTGATTGAATACGAATCAACCCTAACCGATTTCGACAACCCCGCTGCCATTCGCAAACAGGTTCAAAGTTCTCCCCCGGTCCTCATGCCAGGCATGACCGAAGATTGGATCATCGAGGCAGAAGAGCGGCTCAAGCAGCTGTGGCGTAACGGATTAGAGCTCACGGCCGACTTGTGCGTCGTCAAACGGCAGATTGGTGGTGCAGTCGATGCGGTTAGCCGTTTGCTCAACGAAAACCCCCTCAACGAGAATATCTACCGCCGTTTGATGCAGCTGCACATGCAGCACGACAATCGTCCGGCCGCCGTCATGGTTTATTACCGCTGTGTCCAAACCCTGCGCGATACCCTTGGCATTCCCCCGTCCGCCCCTACCCGTGACCTGCACCAAAAACTGCTTATGGTCGATGCAGAGCTTGATCTATTTGATGGGCATGAAGCAGAGATCACGGCCTCGATGCCAAAGTACACTTCAGTCGACAGCGGCATGCACTTGGTTCCGGCCGTTTAGGCATAGACTTCAGTTTTGTTGCTTAAGTAAGCATTCTTCAAGACTCCCCCATTCAGCTACGCTTGAACATGCTGAGAAGGGTATTGTGCCCCGATTCCCGCAACATTCCCTCTGAATTCTTCGACAATATTGTATCGGTCACAAACCACATCCCACAACGGCCGACTGTTGATCTCAATCGGCGATCCAAGTGTTGTCGATTCCTTAAGCAGCTGGCGATCTACCAGTGG
>JBGCDP010000043.1:0-14046 GCA_045105475.1 Anaerolineae bacterium | reverse complement strand
TTGCTTTGATAAAACCTCAATTTGAAGCGCAGCGTAAGCAAGTTGGCAAAGGTGGGGTCATTCGGGATGATGAAGTGCGCCGCACCGTTGTTTTAGACGTATTGGGCTGGATGCAAGAAAATGGCTGGACCGTTCACGGGTTGACTCGCTCTCAAATTCAGGGTGCGGATGGCAATATCGAGTTTTTGGCTTGGCTAAAACCGACTAAAAATGACGCTCCGACAGAAGAGATTACGGCGGCAGCCTGGTATGATTTAGCTATTAACGAGGCCTGATTTTTTGAGATACTTTCTGTAGACGACCTCTACTTGTTAGGTATACTTGATCAGCCTGTGACGTAAGAAATTCAGTTAGCGTTTGAAGTTAAATTGTAATGTGCGCTGTCAGTTCTTTTAGTTAAGTTAGGAAACCATGGAAGCACAAAAAACGAATTTAGATATTGCACGCCAAGAAATGCTCGTTAACAAACTGCGAGCCGTCCTCGGCCGGATGGAAATTGCAACGATGCTGTCGTCAGACGCCATGGTTTGGTCTGACGAACGAGGCGTTGTGCAATGGTGTAATAGTGCGTTTGAAGATTTAATCAATACACCCAGATATGAAATTTTGGGAGCAGAATTGGTTAAGCTGTTGGTGCTCTATAAGGATAAAAAGATGGTGCGGGCTGAAGACCATCCTGTGAACACGACGCTAGCTAACAAGACACACAAAATCGAACAGTATGTGTGCCAGTTGGGAGAAAATCGCACCCATCTAGAAATTGCACAAGCGCCAACCATCGATGGCAATGAGCAAACAAATGTGGTGTTGGTCTTACGTCAGGTCAATAAATCAGCCCCGATGAATCTACCCAAAGATTTGCTTGAAACGGCCGTAACTGATCGTTTAAAAACATTGACTTACGAAAACATGGAGCTTGAGCGCAAAGTCGAAACGTTGAGTCAAGAAGTTGAGGACTTACAGTTTAAGGCGATGGACACGATGGAAGCCGGTTACCGTGCCAAAAGCGCCTTTTTGGCCAATATGACGCATGAATTCAGGACTCCCTTAAGCGCGATTATGGGCTACGCAGATATTTTGGGGCGTGAAGTTAAAAACATGGGGCATGACGACTGGGCCCGCGACTTGTCCGAAATTAGGAACGCGTCGAACCAGCTCTTTTTCATGATTAACCAGCTTTTAGACATGGCTGCTATCGAAGAGGATCAGTCGTCCGTAACTGCCGGTGAAGTTGAAGTTTCTTCAATCATTCGAGAAGTGAAAGCGTCAGTTTTGGCTGCTATAGCTGAGCAGAATAATCAACTAAATATTACGATTGCTCCTGACGTTGATGTGATGCGTACCGATGTGTCTAAATTGCGGAAAATTTTGGTTCATCTGCTAGATAATGCTTCAAAGTTCACGATTAGTGGAGAAGTGAGCCTAGATATCACAACGCTAACCCGCGATGAAAAAGAGCATGTTCGCTTTGTCGTTAAAGATACCGGAGCTGGCATGAATGCAGAGCAAGTTGTTCGTATTTTTGACCCATTTACACAAGCTGATGAGTCATTGACCCGCTCCTATGAAGGGACAGGTTTAGGACTTTATATTTCGAGCCAGTTTGTAGAAAAAATGGGTGGCACCATTGCTGTGTTGCACAGTGAGCCGGGTGAAGGGTCTACGTTCGAAGTTGTCTTGCCCAAAGAAATGTCGCTCGTTTAACGCCTTTCGATTTCAGTCAGCATAATTGCAAATACGTTTTGCTCGACTTGATTATAGTTTGCGGCCGGAGCTTCCGCCCAAGCGATAATTTGTTCATTACTTTCGGCCGACTCCGACACCATAATAAAGCCCCACACTTCTTGCCCTGAACTGCCAACATAGCTGAAATCGCGCCGTGCCCAAATGCGGTCACGCACCGCAAGGCGGAAAGATGGCGTTTCAGAATAGCCATTGACTCCATCGGCCGCTAATTTTGCCCAGAACCCCAACGACTCATCGACCGAGCGATCAACCTCAGCATCTGTGCGCAAAGCCATAAAGATGCGGCTGTCGAACCCAGCTTGGAACCGTTGCCAGCCACCTGACTCACGTTGGTCAAAATCTTCTGGATTGGGTACAGAAATTCGATCTAAGTCAACTCGGGGCCAACGGCCAGGGAAAAGCCCGCTTCCGATCGGCCGGAAACGCCATGACTGGGCGATTTGGCTGGCAATGTCGATGGTGGCCGTTTCATTTTCACGTAACCCATCAACATCAATTAAATACCCATTTTCGCCTGATACAAACGTATAGAACAGTCCTGTATGCTCCAGACCGTTTTGATCGGTGTATCCATAGGCGGTTGAAACAGCCGGATTTCCAGCAATCTCTAAGCGGTCTTGATAGAGTAAATTGACACTACCAAACGTTGCGATCGCTTGGGCTTGGACCTGTTCGGCCGTAATCCCCTGTGTTTGATCAAAGATGGTCACTTGAAACGCTGTGTCACCCGTTTGATCAGTTGTAAAAAGAAGCTCGCCCGACCATGTTGGGCGATACCAATCGGCCGGGTAGTCAAATTGAAAACCTGTATATGGATCGAGAAACGTACGGCTTGGGAGCCCGGTTTGTACAACTTCAGCCTGAATCAATGCTCGATTTTTTTCACCTGCACTATTTTCAGCTTCAAAGCCAACCTGATAAACACCGTTCGGTACCGGCCGCCATTCATATGCGAGCTGGGCTGCACCGTTTAAGCTCATTCTTTGACCTAATTCTCGCTCTAATTCAGAACCATCGGCCGCTAGATACCAATTATATGGGGTAAAGACATCGCCCGGCTGAGCTGAGATTTCATAGGGAGTCCCCTCAGGGGTAAACGCCCAAGCTTGAATCGATTGTCGTGTGGTCGTATCAAAAACCAAGCTTGCTTCTGATTCTTCCCCACTGGCAGCCGAAAGTAACACCCCACGTACCGTGCGCTGACTGCCACTACCGTCTTTGGTTGATGGCCACAAGATGACAAACTGGCCGTTGCCAAAATCATCCTGGAGCCATGTGACCCGTGAGTGCCAAATATAGAAATCTTCGTGTAGACCGTCTTTCCAGTCGTAAAGGAGAGAGCCATCAACCAAGCGGGTTGGTTCAGGAATCAGAGGGTCGAACTCTAATAGTTTGAGACGCTCAACCTCATCCGCCCCGATCTCTGTTTGCCCAACGAGCAGGTTAACACCTGAAATGCCCAATCCACTTACTTGGAAGCCCAGCCATAAGGGTCGGTTTTCAGAGGTAAACGGCACTTCCGCCGTATTTTCATTTATGGTCTCTTGAAAGATAGTTATTTCTGGTGGGGCATAGGTTTCAACAGTTGCATTATGGTAGTCGTTTAGGAACTTCTCCCAGCCGAGCAAAGCTGATTCATTGGCATAGCTTTTATTGACGAAGCTGCTGTTTGACGGGAAATAGAGTGAAATGCCGGCCGCGTTTGCTAATCCTCGGCCACTGTCACTGGTAATCACGGCCAAATCAACCGCGCGGGCGACTGCTTGGGCCAAAGCCGCTACGTCTGGATCAGGGCTTTGATCCCCCAAAATGGTGCTGAAGTGATGCAGGTCAATTGCACCGTACTGTTCTGCATCAAGCCCATAGGCTTTGGCATAGATTTCGGTGCCTGCTCGAGCAGGAGCGATTAGGCTTGCAGCCAAATTGATATCTTCAGATAAAAGGGTGGTCAGGTTATTGAGACTGTCTGCTACGGCCCCGACCTGTTGCAGATCGACGGCCGCCATCGTGACAAAATCTGAGGGTGCCTCGTTCGTGTAATAGTCGATGAATGTTTCTGTGGCAAGGCGGGCGGCTGTTTGACCTCCGCCCGCGCTGTTGCGGCTTAATTCGTTTAGCCAAGCGGTGTAAGGCCAACCTGCGGCCGGGGTGAGTTCTTCAGATGCGGCCGCAGCTTCAGCATAGGGGACCAACGCCTGATACACATCGAGCTGCCCCATAAGGCAGGCATCAAAGCCGATCATGTCAAATTGAAATTTATCTTTTTGGGGATGGGGTTGATTCACGAGTCCGGCCGCTAAGCCACGCTCCAGTTCATCCAGTGTTAACTGATCGCTGTCTGTGTCATCGTCTGCGATGCCCGACCAACCAACCCCGTGGTCCCACATAATTAGGGCGGTACGTTTGGCCGGATATGCGGTCAGTCCCCAAGCTATGAAATCAGCCAAAACCGAAGGATCACCCATATTTAGCTCCCCGATCACTTCGAGCGGCTCGCTACTAAAATTTGTTGGGTCATCATCAGGGATAATTCGATAGCGGCGAGTGTCACTCCACAGTTTTCCGGCCGCACGATCTAGCTGAACAACGACTTGCACGTTGTCGCTAAGTTCGGCCGCTTCCATTTGATTCAAATTGAAAATAGCTGCTTCATCTAAGCTGTTATCGGCCGCCATGTAGATTAAAACGGTCCAATCGGGCAAGCTGGGATCAATGGTGGGTGTTGGTGGAATGGGTGTCGGAACGGGTGTGTCTGTGGGGATGACCACAGGCGTTAGCGTCGCGGCTTGGCTCGCAATAGTCGGCAGTTCGGCTGGGTTTTGCTCATCAGGATCGTTGCTTGAGAAAGATGGAAAAGAGTCGCAGGCAGCTAGAAACAAACATAAAAATAAAAAAAGTGTGTTGGAGACTGCGTATGTTTTATTTGGTTTCATCTTTCCTTCGAAAAAATAGAGGCAGTGCTTTTAACGTAACTGCTGAATTTCCGCTTTATAACTTTCAATCTGACCCTTTAGAGATTGGGCCACTTCATCCCACCAGTTTTTGCCATCACCTTTATCAATTGTTTGGGCCTTCCGCCAGAGTTTGGCCGTTGTTTCTGCCCTGAGTGACTTGAGCTGAAGCATGACTTTGCGCCGTCTTTGGCGGCAGCGGCGCAGCTGTTTTTGCAGTTTGCGGGCGGCGGCCGACTGAGTTTTACCCGCTTTGCTCAACTCATCGACAGCTTTTGGGTCAAGCTCACCGGCTAAATCTTTTAGAGCTTGGGCATCACGACGGGAATAGGCGTCATTGACGGCCGCCATCATTGAAGTGGCATAGCTTTTCTGCAATGCCCCTTCAGCCAAGTCTGGGTGGTGTTTGCGTGCCAGTTCTCGATACAGCCGCCGTGACATTTTTTCGTCACTGGTGGTGATGTCATATGGCAAATCTGCTTCTTCAATAAGCCCTTCTAGATAAGACTCATCGTCAAAATTGAGATCGTTTTCTTCCAGCCACGCATCTTCGTCAAACGCACTGCCCTGCTCTTGAGCCTGTTGATGCATTTGCCTACGGATGAGAATCCGCTGTTTTTCGGTATATAGATCGATAATCTGATCAACCCACGGGCCTAATTTGAGGCGGCAGTGCATTCTAAAAGCGTTCACGGCCGCCTGCTCCTCACCCAGGATCGCTTCGACTTGGCGCAATTCTTCTTGCGCCACTTGCATGTCCGCCTGTAGCTGGCGCAGATGTTCATCGGTGGAGAGAATTTTGACGAGTTTACGGTTAGACATTTGATGAATCTTTATTCTGCTTCAAATTCAAAGATAGCGATCAGTGGGTTGTGATCAGATGCCCGATATGCGGATGTATCACCTTCGAACGGGAGTGAATAATCTGCACTGATGGGGAGCGCAATAACATCAGTTAGCGCTTCAAACAAACCGTCTGATACTAGAATATGATCGAGAGATTGAGCCACACCTTCAAAAATATAGGTGTATGGTGCATAAGGCACATTGGCCCCTTCTGCTTCAATCTTTGTATAGATGTGGTTTAGCTCAGCTTCCAAGGCATCGAGAGGAGGGGTGGCTCGGAATGAATTGAGGTCCCCCAGCACAACGACGTGTGTGTCCTGAGGACTGGTGGCGATGACTTCAGCCACTAAGCCAGCATTCCATTCTGCCTGCGCCAAACGACGGGGCAAGCTTGCCTCTTCACCACCCGCTAGCGAAGTGAAATGGTTGTTGATCAGGGCGATGGTTTGTTCCTGACCAGCGTCACCGACTTGTACTCTGACGACCATTAGTAGCGGTTCACGGCTGGTGATCCCTTCTGGGGCGGGGCGTTGTTCAAGTGAGACGAGCGTGACGCGCTCATTGGTCATGTAGGCAACATCGATGCCCCGGCCGTCTGACCCCTCGATGAGGTGAGCCTGATAGATAGGGCCACCATCAGCCGCAATTTGTTCAGCTAAATCCTCTAATACTTTTAGATTTTCAACCTCTTGCAGGCCGACGATTTCAGGATAGCCCATCAGCTTAAAACCGGCCGCGAGTTTGGCAAGCTTTTGCCGATATTCGTCTAATCCAGGTAGCGGAGGAGATGATGGATGTGGGTCAAATGGATCAAAGAAGTTCTCGACATTAAAGCTAGCAATTGCGATTTCAGTAGAGCGGCTGGTTTCAATCGCTTCTACTGAGTGTTCCGCATAAGTCGATGGCTCAATCGCAATGTCGGCCGTGTTGAGCGGCTCGATCTTGTAATTGCCAAAGGTGAATGCCAGCGGGCCTGTCACATTTGAAACGATGTCGCCTGTTGCTATTGCCAGTGGAAGCTCGTTCCCGGTTGCATATTCAGCATCAGAGCCATCGTCTACAAAGATGATCCCATCTGATAATGTTGTGTCGCCGGTTCGATAAATTAAGGGGAGCTCAGGTTCTAAATTCTCTGAAAGACTAATCGGATAAAGGGGGAATTCACCAAAACGATTGGCGGGCCCTACTGCCACGGCGTACCCATCAAGGGTGACTAACATCCCTTCGCGTGCTTCAAAATAGTCGAGCATTCCGATTTGAGTTGGCGGAATGAGCTGGACAGGTTCAATCGTTTCAAGCAGATTGGTTGTGCTGATAATCGTGATTGCACCACTTTCTTCCGCTTCTGTTTCAACTTGAATTTCTGTTTGGCCGGAGTTTTCACTAATTTTGCCAGTGACATTCACCAACATGCCAAGTGCAATATCTTCAGGCATGGCGCCATCTGTCACATGCACAAAGATTCCGTTTGAGGTTGAAACATTTTGATCATTGTTTTGCGATTGCAGGAAAAAGCCTTCCAGCTCTGGAAAGATGCCGGTGATAATGCCGGAGGTGGTTTCGGTTCGGCCGACATAAGGCGATTTGCTATCGGAGCCTTGTATGGCCCAAATCGGTAAAATGCCGCCTGTGTAAACGGTTAAATCGGCCGACTCTACTTGGTCTTGTTGGTCTGATGTGACTTTAACTGGGAAAAAGAAAATGCGATCAGCTGGCCCATCGACCGAGTTGTTGCTTGATGCACTTAGGTTCACCGTCATGTTGAGCGTAATCGCTTCACTAGGCTCCATTTCTGGAATGAGCCAATTGACAATGTCGCGTGTGGCTGTTACTCCGGTGTCGATAATGATCGTTTCAATAGCTCCTTCCGGCCGTGGTGCAGTCACTAAAATGTTTGTTTGAGTCTCACTGGTGTGGTTGGTCAATTGGATCTCATAATCAACTGGGCTAACCGACACGGCCGCCGGTGCATTGACTTCAACCAATAGCACCTCTGGCCAAATGCGGGCCAAGTCTGTCTGAACGCGAGGGTTTAATCGAATGCGGCCGTCCCATGACTCAACAATCCCGCTGATGTTAATTTCTTGACCAACATCAATTGTCTCTACAGATAGTTCAGTGAGTTTGTCGATATAGACCAGTACTTGATCGCCAGCTTCATTTGTTAGATCTAGCTCGTAGCTAAATGTAAATTCTTCGACTCGGCTAATCGTGCCATCCGTGGCAACTAGCTGGCCTAACAAAGATTCGTCGTTTGCGATTGCGGCTAAATCAGCCGCCGTGGCTTCCAACATGTCGGCCGCTTTTTCTATAATTTCGATGTTGGCATCAAAATCGGCCGGGATCACCTCAAGTGCTGTACGGTACAGCTCTGTTTTGCCGGTCACCCGGACGCGATCGCCTAAGCCGATACGTACGCCACCTTTGCCGCCTGGGACAAAAATCTGTACGCCGCCCGTCTCATCTTCAATATAAAATTTAGTACCAGACGAACCTGCGAAAAAGCCGTCGGTGTACATCGTGGCGATCCCTTCAACTGTCACAGTTTGATCGATAAATGTGCGGGCCAAACCGATCGGAAGAATGCCTTCAACGACAAAGTTGGTGGTCGGGATACAGACGATTTGATCGTTAACCAATGCTTCGCCACCTCGTAAGGTTACCGCTTGCAATGTGGTTGGGGCGATAAGCTCGATCGTTTGCGATTCTTTAAATGGCGGGTTTAAACCGACATAATCGGCCGACTCAAGTTCCCAAAATGTGCCATCATCTCTGGGAATAGAAAATCCGGCAGGCACCAATAGCTTGACGTTATTAAAAGCCTCAGGGGTAATCAGGTCTACTTTGACTTCAAATGACTGTCCGGGGTTGATGATTGGGTCAATTGAAAGTCGAACAGGAGAATTGGCGTCTGAACAGACTGATATTTTCGGAGTGTCTTGCGCAGTAAATAAATCAGCGTTTGAGGTTGAATCGTTGGCAAATGGGGGTTCGAGCTGGCGTACAAGCGTCATGCCACGCGGGATTTTGGGGGCAGGAGCGCCCGAGTAGCTGCCTTCAGGCATATCGCCCCAGCCAACCATGTCGACTACCCTCTGGTCTCTATCCAATAAAGTGAGACTCCCACGGTTAAAGATTTGCAGATCGAAGGTGCCGTCCAGCGGCTGATCGTAACTTTCACCCGTCCGGCCGAGTAAGAAGAACTCACCAACAAAGGGGGTTTTATCGGTCCATGTGATGAGAACTTCTGGTTCGTCATCCGGCCGAGCTTGATAGGTTAAGGTGTAGCCGTCGAGATCAACGAATCCGTCTCGGTTGTTGTACAGGGCAATATAGTCGTAGTTGTTATTCCCCTGAATCCCAGCCAAAACGTGTGATATTAAAACGGTTTTTGGGTTCGGATTTGCCAGCTGAACAGTAGCGGTTGGTTCTGGTTCCGGTGCTGGTTCAGTCGGTTGAGCCACTTGCGTTGCAGTGGGCACAAGTTCAGCCGTTGGGGCTGGGGTTGGTTCGTCATTATTTTGACCGCAACTAGCGATAAATAAAAGTGCGAAACAGATTGTAATTAAAAGGGTCGATTTTTGTTTAATCATATAAAAGCGTTCTACCATTTGAAGGTCTACTCTAAATTTTAGCGGATTCTCGGAAAAGTGGTCATAGGCTCTCATGTCTTACCATTTTTCTTTACTTATTTATGAACCAAAAAGCACTTCCGGCCGTTGCGGCCGACACTTTAGGCCTGATCGTTTTTTTTGTATTGATTAGCCCTTTCTTTGCAGAAAGACTTTTAACCCCAACGACTACTGGTGGATCGATTCTATTTGTTTTTTTCGTGCTGGTTGCCTTTGGTATGAATCGGATCAAGCGACTTGAACCAATAAGCGGTGATGCCTCTGGCTGGATAAGCCGTTTTGATTTTGCAAATAGCCAGCGTAACATGATCATCATCGCTTTAACCATTGTGCTTTCTTTTGTATTGATGCAATTTGAAATGAACGATATTTTCGGAGATACCTTAGATCTGTTTGAAAATACGGGTGAGGTGCATGAAGGTGAAATGACGCTTTACATTACGTTTGGTCCGATTTTTATCTGGTTCATCGCTGGTGCACTGTATCTGATCGGCTTTGCTCTGCCGACAGAGAAGTCTGTTCCGGCCGATACAAATGCTTACCGCGCTACTGAATTTGTTGTGCTTTTATTAATTAATCTGTTAATTGGAGCTTTTGCACTCTATTTTTCAGGCTGGATCGGCCGCACAGTTCCATCGGCTGGAAGCGTCACTACTTTTTTAGGAATTCTGATTATTTTAGAGATTTTGTTTATCCCTGCACGGCTGCGTCACAGCTTTAAAAATCCGCAAAAATTTGCACTCATTTCATTTTTTGTAATGCTGTTGGGTATAACGGCTCTCGCGTTATAAGTGAAGGCTCACTTTCTGGTAAACTATTTCAACCTCAATTTTTAGCTATGGAGTTTTAGATATGGAAGGCAATTTATTTTTGATACTTTTCGGAATTTTGGTCTTGATTCCTATCGTTCAGGCCATGATCGAACGGATGAATCGATTTAAAGATTAAATCTAATCGTTTGAATAAGGTTAAGCTAAAGGGGATCACTCAGCTAATTTAAGCTGTGTGATCCCCTTTTTGATTTATTACAGCCTCATTACGCCTAGTTTGATTTGTTTTTTGAAGCCATAAGATATTTAAACGAAATAAAATTTAGCGCTGAATCAGGCGTGTTCGCCTCGTTTTAGCGAAGTAGGATAAAAATGATCAAACTCGTAAATTGTAAATTAGCTGCTGGCATCTTGTTTTTGCTTGTGGTTGGAATCGCATGTCAGGTGCCGCCTCCCGGCACGCCAGTTCCTCCGGTCACTGAAGTAACGGAGACTCCAGAACCAACTGAAAGTTCGGCCGAAAATGCCGAAGATCAAGATATGGATGAAGCTTCTGATGAAATGGCTGAGATGGAGTCAACAGAGGTGATGGAGGATTCAGAAGCTGAATCGGCTGACATGGAGGATAGTGCTGTTGCTACCGGCCCAATCTCTGATGAGGAAGCGGTTGAGTTAATGTATCAACTCTCTGATCGTGATCGAGAGGTTGCGACTGCGGCCTTGGAGCGTGTCCTTTTTGCTGATGATGACCGTTTCGTCTCAGTCTTTATTGAATTGATGCGCGGCGCCCAAGTTGGCTTGGTTCAAATGCCGGCTGAAATGTCCTCAGCTGCACTCGAAACGCTCACAGAAGAGCGCATTGGTCAAAATTGGGGTGGCTGGGTTGGATGGTATGGGAATACGGAGCTTGAACCACCACCTGAATTCACAACTTGGAAAGGGGAGATTCTTTCTGGAATCGACCCTGGTTTTGGGCAGTTCCTACGCAGTGATTTCCCAACGATTATCCGGCCGGAAGAGATTCAGTGGGGTGGGGTGCGCGTCGATGGCATCCCGGCTTTAGATCACTCGCCGATGCTATCTGCGGCTGAGGCTGATCATATGCAACCAGGTGATGCTGTCTTTGGCCTGTCGATTAACGGTGATAATCGGGCCTATCCCCTAAAAATTATTGATTGGCATGAGATGGCGAACGATACGGTGGGTGGTGTTCCTGTTTCCCTCGCTTATTGCACCTTGTGTGGTGCTGCAGTCGCTTATGACGGCCGGGGATCAGATGGCAAGACGTATGATTTTGGATCATCTGGATTCTTGTTTCGCAGTAATAAATTGATGTACGACCGCCAAACCCGCACGTTATGGAATCAGCTCACAGGTGAACCGGTTATGGGCAGATTGGTGGGTAGCGATGTCCAGTTGGAATTGCTTCCGGTTGTGCTGACAACTTGGGAAGATTGGTTAGCCGATCACCCAGATACGCAAGTGTTGTCTGTTGAGACGGGTTACGAGCGGCCGTATAGTGCCGGAGCCGCGTATGGGGATTACTTTTCAAGCCCTGGCGTTATGTTTCCCGTGTTCCGACGCAGTGATCTGCTCGAGACGAAAGAGCAGATTTACGCTCTTAATTTTGATGGACAGCCCAAAGCCTATCCAATCAAGATTTTGACTGAAGAACGAGTCGTTAATGATGAACATGCTGGACAGCCGGTCGTTTTAGTCGCGGCTGGCGAAGCGATTGAAATCGAAGGGGTTAGTCGGCGTGCTGGATCAGTGACGTACTCACCTGGAGCCGAAGTTCGGGTTTATGATCGAGCCGATTACCAATTTTCTCCTGGTGAAGTTGAGGATCAAGTCGTTGATGAAGACGGTGTGGTCTGGATTGTGACTGAAGAAGGGCTGATCTCTGAAGATGGCGAGATGTTAGACCGTTTATCCGGTCATCTGGCCTATTGGTTTGGTTGGTTCGCATTTTTCCCCGGCACTGAGGTATATGGAGTCGAGGGTTAAATTAGATTTGTGTAGTGAGATGGGTTTTTAAATACCCATCTCACATGCAGTCTATTTTTAAAATCCTGATATTTCAGTTCGGAAAATCATAATCTTTATAAATACAACGAAGCTCTTCTACTTTTTGTGTTTGGATGATAAACTTGAATCATGGTCAACCGTTCAAAAAGTTTCATCTCGATACTCTTTTTACTCATCACGCTAATTTTTAGTTCGGCCGTGATGGCACAATCTTTCTCTATCGATCCCAACGATGGGGTGGTTGACTCTGCATGGAATACTGTGCCTGCTATTCTTAAAGATGATTATGAATATGATGAAGATGGGAACCCAGAACAATACGGCGATATTGTGAATGCATGGTTTGTTTATGATCAATCTGACCCCCTACGACTGTATTTCCGAGTAGATGGATACGATATTGTTGACTTTGTCTCTTTTAAAATCGACTGTGACGCTGACGATAAGTTTGAAAGTGAAGTTGATCGAGAAATCGTATTTTTTGGCTTTGATGATGATGGTGCCTCCGGAGAGGTTGAAGTCGAGATTAAATACACTGATGAATACCTAGATGCCAATGATGATGCTGACTTTTTAGACAGCTTTTTGTTTGGTGATAGTGAATTTATTGTGCTCGATGAAGAAACAAACTTCCAAAGTATTGAAGCGGTGCTAAGCTTTGCCCCATCAGACAATTACAAGATTTCTGACTTGCTGCCAGAAGGGTACCAAGTAGGAGATACGCTTCCTAAATTTGGTGATTCGTTAGCTGATATGTATGAAGTCATGGCGCCATGTTTTCTGAACGAAGAAGAGAATGTCAACTGGTCGCTTGCTTACATTTATGACACTGGAAATGATTCGACCGATTTTTTCCCTCAAGACATTCGAACGGCCGTTAGCTTGAGCCAACAGTCGGCCGATAGCAAGCATTTTTCGCCGATTTTGTGGGCTTCTTTTGCTAGTTTGCTGGCTCTGACTATTTCATTACTTTTTGGATATAGCTATCGTCAGCGTAAAAACGTATAATTAGGTTTCGCTTGCAACCAAAGAAGACTGGTTGCGTAACGCTTTTTACCCCAATTTCAAAAATTAAAATTTAAGATTGATTAAAATTTAAGATCAATCTTCGTCAATAAACAGCATTAAAGGGGTTTCTGATTCTAAAATGTTCAGAAACCCCTTTAATGCTGTTTGCTGTCTGGTATTTAACCAGCGAGAGCACAAGATTATGAAGCAATCAATAGAAGAGTTAAGAAACATCGCGATTATCGCCCATGTTGACCACGGCAAAACCACTTTGCTTGATGGGATGCTGCAACAAGCTCAAGTATTTCGGGCAAACGAAAAAGTTCAAGAACGTGTGATGGACTCGAACGACCTTGAAAGAGAACGTGGGATCACAATCCTTTCAAAAAATACGGCGGTTAATTTTACAAACCCGGAAACAGGTGAGCTGGTTAAGATCAACATCGTTGATACACCTGGGCATGCTGACTTTGGTGGTGAGGTTGAGCGCGTACTTAATATGGTTGACGGCGTACTTCTTTTGGTTGATGCAGCTGAAGGTCCAAAACCACAGACTCGCTTTGTACTTAAAAAAGCGTTG
The DNA here is from genome assembly GCA_045105475.1 of Anaerolineae bacterium. GTDB lineage: Bacteria > Chloroflexota > Anaerolineae > Promineifilales > Promineifilaceae > WTJY01. The sequence continues at coordinate 485 of JBGCDP010000043.1, read as the reverse complement.
GAACTTGGCCATCGCGTTATCGTGGTGATTAATAAAATCGACCGGCGTGATGCTGACCCTGATCGTGTCTTAGACGAAACATTCGATCTCTTCATTGAGCTGGGTGCAACTGACGAGCAGGCTGACTTCCCGGTTGTGTATGCGATTGGTTTAACTGCTAAAGCTGGAATGACGACTGATCTAGCAGACACCCTTGAACCTTTGTTCCATACGATTTTAAAAGAAATCCCAGCCCCTATTGTTGATGTGGATGCACCGTTTCAAATGTTGGTAACGACGCTGTTCTATGATCAGTTCAAAGGGTTAACTGGTATCGGCCGAATTTTTGCCGGTTCAGTGAAGAACGAAATGCCATTGGCGCGTATTCAGCGTGATGGCAAAAAGACCAATGAAAAAGCACGTTATCTAAGTGTATATGACGGATTGGCCCGTGTTGAGGTTGAGACAGCATCGGCCGGTGACATCATCGCCATTGCTGGGCTAGA
>JBGCDP010000042.1:0-15376 GCA_045105475.1 Anaerolineae bacterium | reverse complement strand
GCAGGGGCATAGAAGATGGCGGGCTGCGGCGATCCGTCGGCCGAACTAATGGTTTTGATTTCCTTGGTTACCTGAGTGTGTGCAGTCATGAGATATCTTCTTTTTTTACCACCTCTTCCACTTTGTGTACACAGTTTGATTGCCAGAAATCTTCCTTTTTCCCACCAGTTATCGAATATACGATTCCAGCGATTATTGCTAGTGGATGGGTAATAAACAAACTGTAAACATGAATTTTGCTAATCATAAACATGAAATAGCTTACTTCGGTTAGTGTACCGTGATTGGCCACATAGTAGCGTCCGGCCTCTTGATGTCCGTTGACTGCATCACCTCCGATGAAGATTGCAATAACAAAAAACAGCCCAAAGTTGATTAAGGCGATTTTAAAAATTCGGCGGCACAAATCATGCAAATGTTGGTAACGGTTTTTCTTTTTGTATTCTGTCTTATTCATTAACTTACCGACTAATAATTCAAGTTAATATATAGCTTACATTGTTGTAAGCCTTTTCGTTCTCAAAACTATTTGTGATGCAAAACATTTTGGCCATTCTGGAAAGATACCTAACCTAGTATTGACTAGATATAGTTCGGGAGAATACCGGAAGTTCCGCATGTAATCGAATATATTCGGGCCAAACTTGAATGTTCTTGTTTATGGTGACAGCCATATATCATCTTTGCTATGAAAGAGCTCGATGCAGTTTTTTAACTGTTAAAACTTTGGAAGATTAGGTAGTCTCTCAGAAATCAAAAACGCCAAGGCAATTGCTTGCCTTGGCGTTTTTGTTGTCGATTTTATTTGTTAATTTAACCGGCCGATTCCAATTCTTGAATCTCATTTTGCATTTTTTGCACAAATTCAACTAGCAGAACCGTCCCGCCATGAGCGACAAGGCCGACGAACCAAAAACCGGCCGGAACCATCATCGACCACTGTGTTGGATTGCCTGCCACAAACTCAATCACCAAGAAAGTCACCATCCCAATAACAAAGCCAATCAGGTGAATGCCGAATGACATTCTAAGCCCTAGCGACACTTTTGAATTGTGGAGGTCAGTGGCCTTCTCATTTTGCCCATTTTCATCGATGAGAAAATCGTTTACATCTGCTTCAAAAACATTTGCCAACAAAGCGGCCGAATCATGGGACGCCGCTCCGTTGTTTTCAATTCTTTGGATGGTGCGCAGGCTAATGCCCGCCTTTTCTGCAACTTGTTCTTGAGACCATAGGCGCTCTTTGCGCCATAGTTTTATTTTGTCTGAATCAACTTTAATTTTCATTTTATCTCCAATAAAAGATACCCGATTAAAAGATAGTCGGGCATCTCTATATTTGCTGGGCGAATGCTTGATTAGCATAGTCACAGCCCAGCGTGTTATCTATCCCTTGCATTATTGCACTCAGAATCCCCAATTACAACGACAGTGACCTGTCACCTTTATGACATCCGTGTACCAATAATAGAAATTAGAGGCTAAGTGGTCGAAACCGGCTGATCTGCCGTTGCATAGCCGTAATTCATAATCTCAGTGTACAGAACCCTTGCCCCTCAAAAACCTCTATTTTTTGAAGGTAAAAGGTTCTGCCTCTTGACAAACTAATTATATTAGTTTATAAATTATCTCAATTAGTTAATAAGGAGATTTCTCATGGCTATTAAACAAATAACCGACAACTTGGTCCAAATTACAAACTTTGGAATAATGAACTGCTATATCGTCAAAGAAGCTGACGGCCTGACCGTCATTGATACCGGCATGGCTGGAACGGCCAAAACGATCCTGGCTGCGGCCGAAGGATTGGGCCAGCCGATCAAGCGGGTGTTACTCACCCATGCTCATTCAGACCATATCAATGGATTAGACCCGCTTAAAAAGGCATTACCGAACGTTAAAATCATCGTTTCTGAGCAATCAGATCGGTTTATGAAAGGGGATATGTCATTAGAGCCAGGGCAGGCCGATGTCAAACTAAGGGGTGACTACCCCAGCGTCGAATCTAGGGCAACACAGACAGTCACCGATGGTGATATGATTGGCTCCCTCAAAGTTATCGCGGCCCCTGGTCACACACCCGGCCATATCGCATTTTTTGATCAGCGGGATGGCTCGCTGATTGCAGGTGATGCGTTTCAAACGTTAGGTGGTGTTGCGGTTGCTGGTGTTGTTCGATGGCTGTTCCCACTACCTGGCTTTGCGACTTGGCATAAACCAACGGCGGCTCAATCGGCCGAAAAGCTGTTGGCACTCAATCCAAAACGGCTGGCCATTGGACATGGGCGCGTTTTAGAAAATCCGGCTGAGGCGATGAAAAAGGCGATTACAGAAGCAAAAAGATAAAGATGGCACGAGATTTAACGAAAGAGAAGGTGGTCGCAAAAGCGGCCGAACTGGCAAACGAATTAGGTGATGTCCAACAGCTAAAGCTTAAAGATTTAGCGGCCGAACTCAAGATCAAAGTCCCATCCCTCTACAACCATGTAAAGGGGCTAGACGGATTGGTTTACGCATTGCGACTGCATGCGCTCAAATTGATCGACGAGCAATTGCGGGATGCGATTGCAGGCCTAACCGGGCGGGATGCGCTCATGGCGGCCGCACGAAGTTATCGCACCTTCGCCCACGCAAATCCTGGCATTTACCCTCTTATTATTCTGGTCGCCAAAGCTGACTCCGAAGTAGATAAGATGGGTTGGCGTACAATTTCGTTATTATTGCTGATATTGGGCTCGTTTGGTTTAGAAGGGGATGAAGCACTGCATACCGTTCGAGGGCTACGCAGTATGTTGCACGGTTTTGTCTCACTCGAATTGTCTGGGGGTTTTGGCCTCGATTTAGACCTTGACGATAGCTTTGAGCGTTTGTTATCTACCTTTATTGATGGAATTCGCTAAACAGGTTCGATTAAAGGCAGTAAAAACTGGGTTGTAAATCCAGCTATCAGGGGCAAAAAGAGAGAAACGCCAACTCGAATCGATGTTAATCGCCACCCATAAAAGCCAATCTCAAGCGGAATGCGCAGGACAGACAACAGCACAAAAGAGGTCGCATAGGTCATTAACACGCTCACCCCTACACCCGCCTTATACATCGTTGCAACTAGCGGCAGGCCGATAATACTCCCACCCGGAGTTAATATTCCAGCGACCCACGCGATTAATATCCCTCGCCAGCCAGATGACTCTGACAGCCAATTCTCGACTAGGTTGGGTGGCAAAAGCGTCTCAGCAAAGCCTGAGATAAGCATGGCTAAAACCAGCACCGGCAAAAAGCGGAGCAGCTGCTGAGTTGAGGTTTGCAGTCCGGTCGTAAAAGTCTCCGTCCCCTGCCAAAGTGCGACACCCATCAAGCCGACCAGAAGCACAAAAAGAGAAAGTCCAGTTGCTCTCATCGCTCATCCACCTCTGGCAAATCATCGAGTAATTCGATATAGCCAACGTCACCATGCACGCGCACGCGCTGACCGGTTTTGATCTGCTTGGTTGCGTCGACCACCCCAACAACGGCCGGAATGCCATATTCACGAGCCACTACTGAGCCGTGGGTCATCAGGCCACCGACCTCGGTAATAAGCCCGGCCGCATTCACGAAAAGTGGCGTCCAGCCAGGATCTGTAAACGGAGCCACTAAGATCTCACCCGATTTAAGCGATTCAGTGCTCGGGTCGAGGACAACTTTGGCAATCCCTTCGACAACTCCGGCCGAAACCGGACTGCCGATCAATGCTCCTTTTGGTGCATTTCCACCGTCTAGCTTCACAATCGGAATCTCACCATCGCTGGTCATTACCCGAGGTGGGGTCATTTCTTGAACCTGATCAAACGATTCTTGCCGCTCTTTAATGGTGCTGAGCATGCTCGCATCCGGCCGTTTAACAGCCTCAACCAGCTCAGTCAACGTCAAAAACCAGACATCATCTGGAGCAGCCAATGCCCCTTCGGCCGCAAGAAATTCGCCTGCTTCGATAAAAATCGGCTTAAACAGTGCGAATAGTTGGATGACCATAAACTTATGGTGCTCCCGCAAAGGAGATAAGTTTCGGCTCACTTTAATCAAACGGCGTGCAATTGGACCTCGGACAAAACAGAAAAGCCCTTTACTCGCTTTTTCCCCTAGGGATTGGGCCGCTTGCTCACATTCATCTGCCAGCTTTTCATAATGCACACGGTGCGCTCCAGGCTGGCTGGCTGTTAACGAGTTTGTGACCATCTGTAACAGGGCTGACGGGTCCTCTGACCAACGCGGCCGGTGTAGATCAATCTCTGATAAAGCCCGAGCACCATACCGTTCAAGAAAAGCTTGCCAGCCGTTCAAAAACGGTTCAGCCCCTTGGCAGTCAGCGGCCAAAGATAATTTTTGAAAGCCGTCAATGTCAGTACGTTTCAGAAGGGTTGGCAGGTCGGCCGACTGGCGGGCCAAATCAGCTAGGTCGCCCAAAGCTAGGTTCATTTCCGTCACAACATTCCCACTTAAGCCCCGCTCTAATGCGGCGATTTCATCCGGCTCACCAACCAGCCTCAACACAACCTTCTGCAAATTCGATGCAATCATCCCCGCCATCGCATACGGTGCCCAAGTCGAAATCACATTGATCGCATCATGAAGCTCATCAACGATTACATCGAGTTGCTGGGCCAAATCAGGTGTTTGTTCTAGCTTATTTTTAATCGTCGCCACATGCTGTTGCATAAAATCAGACGTTCGTTCGGTCTCCCCAACAGGCTCTCCAGACACCATCATTCGCAATGCCTTAAATATATAAGGACGTAAGACAGGAATCACCTTCAGTGGATTGTATCTTGTGCCGTGAACTTGAAATTCAGCCCGATCACCCAGCTCTTTTAAAGCGAGTTGGGCCAGCTGATCCGCATTGTTAAAAGCTTTTACCAGCAGGCGTCGGCCGATTGGGTGGCGCAAAACGGATGACGCATCGACATAAACACGATTGCCCACCAAATGAACATAGGAGCTTTCCGCTTTTCCGGCCGTCCGGCCCAAAGGCAAAAACGAGGCCAACATCGAATATGAAAGGTGAGGCATCGCATCGGTCATGACCTGGAAATGGGACAAACTGGCATAAACGTGTAACGCATCATCATTTTTGTTTTGAGGGGGCAACGGAAAAAGTGATGTAATCGGCCGGGATTGGGTAATGAAAAGGTCATCTCCTACCAAAGCCCATTCAATATCTTGTGGTCGGCCGTAATGCTTTTCGATTTTAGTCCCCAGCCGGGCCAATTCAACAATCTGCTGATCGTTTAAAGCGGGCAGATCGCTCTCATCGGGTCCAAGTTGAACCTCTTCGGTCCCTCCCTGTGGCAATGAACGGATCGCCATTTTCTTGGTCGCGATTTGGCGCTTCGTGATTTCGGCCGTGCGTTTGTCGACCTGGTAGAGGTCGGCCGATACTAGCCCTGACACCAGCGCTTCGCCCAGGCCAAAGCGCGCATCAATCGAAGCGATATGTCGATGGCCCGTAATCGGATCAGCCGTAAACAAAATACCTGCCACCTCCGGCTGCACCATCTGCTGTACAACGACAGAGAGAGCGACTTGCCGATGATCAAAGTTGTTTTGCACTCGGTACAAAATCGCCCGATCCGTAAATAGGGAGATAAAGCAAGCTTTAACCTTGACGATCAACTCATCTGCCCCGCGCACATTTAGATAAGTGTCTTGTTGACCCGCAAAAGAGGCATGTGGCAGATCTTCGGCCGTGGCCGAAGAGCGAATAGCATATGCCAATTCTTCACCAGACTCTCTCCAAGCGGCAAGCAATTCAGTTTGAATGTCAGCGGGCAAATCGATTTTTGTTAGTTCACTGCGGACGGTGGTCCCTACTTGACGCAACAGATCGAGATCATTTAGCCCGTCTTGATCGAGCGTGACGTAAACGTCCTCGGCCGCTTCTGCCATAAACCGCTCAAAGGCGGAAGTCGTGACGCAAAAGCCGCCAGGCACGTTAAAGCCAGCTTGGGTCAACTCACCTAAATTGGCCCCTTTCCCCCCTACCTCACCGATATTTGATGCACTGATTTTGCTAAAAGGAAGAATAAATCGGCTCATTCTGCCCCTCCTATTAACCCATTTAAAAATAGAGAAACGATTAGCTTGCTCATACGCTCGGGGTTTTCCAACTGGGTGCCATAATGGATGGGGCCGATCATGGTGAATGACAAAATCATCCCCATCAGAGCTAGTGCAAGTTCGCCGGGTTGGCCAACAGCTTTGATCCGCCCGGCCGCGATTTGTGCCTCAAAGTAGTTTGTCAGTCGGCCGAGCGTTGAGTCACTTCGATGGCGCAAACTTTCTAGATACTCTCGCTCTGAACGGCTGCCCATAAAAACGATCCGTAGAACATCCCGATTTTCATAGAAAAACGGTGCAGCTATCCCAATAATTTTTTCTAGATCAGCTTGTACATTTTCAGTTGGTTGCAAAGCGAGGGAACGAACGGCGGTGCGAGGGGTCATTTCTTCGATAAACGCTTTGAGCAGTTTTTCTTTGTCCCCAAAATGGCGATAAACAGTGGCAACCCCAACTCCGGCCTCTTTAGAGATTTGGTCCATGGTCGATGCAACCAGTCCCTCACGGCCGAATACAATTCGAGCAGCCTTCAAAATATTCAACCGCATATCAGCTTTTTCAAACGTCTCACCCTTTTCTTCAGCGAGCCGTTTAAGCAACGCCTCTTTATTTCCAACCCGACGATAAATCGTCGCACGGGAGATTTTGGCTTTGGCTTCGAGCTGGTCCATCGTGAATGATGGTCCCTGTTCGGTGATCAAAGATTCGGCCGCTTCAAATATTTTTTGGTCTGTTTGATTTTGAGATGACATGATTGATAGTTTAATCTATCGTATCGTATCAAGCAAGAAATCAGAATACAGTAAGAAAGAGTTTGGCGAAAAACAGTTTAGGGCTAAACTTTTAGCATGTCTGAAAATGATATAAAGAACTTTGTCCAAACACGAAAACGAGATGCAACACTACTCACATGGTTTCGCTTTATTCGACTGCTTAAAAAGACGTTGCCCCGGATGGATAAGCATTTCAAAGAGTGGAATCTGAGCCAAGGGCAATTTGATTTATTGGCTGAAGTTGCAGTCAATGCAGGAATTAATCAGCAAGGGTGTGCAGATAGCTTAAATGTGACGAAGGGAAATATCGCTCAGCATCTAAAAAACCTTGAGCAGCGGGGGTTGATGCGCCGAGAAAAAATCGGCCGGGATAACAATATCTTTCTAACTGACGAAGGATGGGCACTGTTTTCAGCGATCATGCCAGCTCACGATGAGTATGTGAAGCAGGTGATGGCCCCACTTTCGCAACAAGAGACACAGCAATTTTCGGCAATATTACGCAAGCTGGCTCACGGGCTTGATTAAAAACGTTTTTTTGCCCAACAGTTTAGCTCTAAACTATTTCGGGGATTACCCTCTAACATATTACGAACAAAGGTGTGGAGGTTCAATGAGTAAATTTGAAGTAACTGACAATGTGGCACAGAAGCGAATCGAAGTCAACGTAGATGGCGTTGTCGCTTATCTTGAGTACATGCCGGCCGGTCAAAACACCGTCATTTCACATACAGAAGTCCCTGCCGAACTAGAGGGGCAAGGAGTCGGAAGTGTGCTCGTTAAGCATGTGCTTGAACGGCTAAAAAGTAACAACCAAAAGGCGATTATCACCTGCCCGTTTGCCATTGGATATATCCAACGACACCCAGAATATCTTGAAGTTGTTTTTGGATATCCTACAAAATAAATCGCGATAAAAACGAAAAATAGCAAGGAACGAAGTAATGGAAATTGGAATAGATAGTTTTGCCGCCAACGAATTAAAAAACAATTCGAATGATGCGGTTAACAGTAAAAATGCGATGGCTCAGTTGCTTGAACGCATGGAACATGCGGACCGTGTAGGGCTCAATTCATTTGGAATCGGGCAACATTTTCGCAAAGAGTTCCTAGACTCGGCCCCGACGCTAATTTTGGCCGCCGCCGCTGCCCGTACAAAGAATATTAGACTATCGAGTGCGGTCACGGTGCTGAGTTCGGCCGATCCTGTCCGGGTGTTTCAAGAGTTCGCCACGCTCGACCTCATCTCACAAGGACGGGCTGAAATGGTCGTCGGCCGGGGGTCGTTTACCGAATCGTTTCCGCTGTTTGGCCTTAACCTGCAAGATTACGATGCCCTCTTTGCAGAAAAACTCGATCTATTGCTACAAATTCGTGAAAGTGAAGAGATTACGTGGTCGGGCAAATTCCGGCCGCCGTTAAACAATCAGGTCATCTATCCACGGCCGTTGCAAAAGCAGCTCCCTATCTGGCTAGGCGTAGGCGGCACCCCCAATTCATTTGTCCGAGCAGGGTATTTGGGGCTGCCATTGATGATAGCTGTTATCGGCGGTGAAACGCATCGTTTCGCACCACTGGTTGACCTTTATCGAAGGGCAGGCGAAGAAGCCGGTCATTCACCTGACAAACTCAAAGTTGGGTTACATTCGCTCGGTTACGTGTCAAACACGACTGAAGATGCGGTTAACGAATATTACCCAGGCTATGCTGATACGTTTACCCGGATTGGCAAAGAGCGTGGGTGGCCGCCGGTGACTCGCGGCCGATTCGATGCTCAGAATGGCCCCACTGGAGCTTTGTTGGTCGGTGGGCCGGAAGAGATTGCGGAAAAAATCTTACACCACAGTGAAGCGCTTGGAGGTATTTCACGGGTCACTTTCCAAATGGATAATGCAGGCATTCCGCATGAAAAATTGATGCAATCGATAGAATTGATCGGCCGAAAAGTGTCACCCTTGATTAATAATAAATAATGATCTAAAACCATGATTAATGGGTTCGATCAAGTAAGTAAATGGAGAAAATGATGAGTGAAAAAACCTATCGTGGAAGAGAAATCGATGTGACCTTTGATTTAAGACGTTGCATCCATGTAGCGGAATGTGGAAAACGGCTACAGGTTGTATTTGATACGTCCAAGCGGCCGTGGGCTCAGCCGGACAATGCGGCGGCCGACAGCGTGGCACAAGCGATCGAAAACTGCCCATCGGGTGCTTTAAAATACGTGCGTCACGGGGAAGGTGCGGCCGAACAGGCACCTGAAACCAACATCATTGTGGTTATAGAATCAGGTGAATATCGTATTCATGGTGACGTTGAACTGACTGATTTAGCGGGGAATACTATCGCGGAAGAATACCGGATGACCCTCTGTCGCTGCGGTGAATCAGCCAACAAACCGTTCTGCGACAACTCGCACAAAAAGGCACGATTCGTGGCTGAAAGCACCGTGCATGACAATGGGGCTGAAACCGCTACATTTGAACCATCTGGCAAGCTTAAAATAACAAAAGTGCCCAATGGCCCATTGTTGCTACAGGGGAATTTTGAGATTCAAGATCAATCGGGGGATCAGGTTTTTCGAGGCGAAAAAACCGCTCTGTGTCGCTGTGGTGCATCTGGTAACAAACCGTTCTGTGATGGGTCGCACACGGCCGCTCAGTTTTCAGATGCTTAAATTCTCTTTAAGATAAAATAGTTTCGGCTTGAGACTGCAGAAATGGTCATGAAGGCAAGCAGATTGTTTTATGTATCAAATCAAATTTAAGTTTAGCCCATAATCATGTTGATAAACCTAACCGGAGCATTGAATGCTATCACCTAAAAAGACTATATATAGCCCTATAGGAAACATTTACTCTGTTGAGTATGGCCCACCAATTCCAAACAGATGAAGGTTTCATTCCAAATCGATTTATAGGCTGGATTGATCAATTCTTACCTCAAAATGAATATAGCGAGTTAAGCAAAATTGAGGAAGCAAATCAGGTCCGAAAAGCGAGATTAATCATCGCCATCTCGATCTTTTCAGCAATCTGCTGTTTGTCTGTACCTGTTTTGTCAACCATCATGTCGCTTGACGCTTTAATCATAAACACCGTTGCCATTGTGGTTGGCTTTTTGATGGCAAGCAACCCTCTAATCCTTCGAAAAACTGGAAACTTTAAATTGGTCGGCATTCTCTTTTTATTCGAAAGTGGCATTATGATTATTGGGAGCTCGGCCGTTTTAGGTGGGCTCTTAGCAATTAGCATTATTTTCTTATTGGTTTGGCCCTTAGAAAACATGTTCCTCATCAACTCAAAAACCGGGTTGATCTCAGCTTTTGTCTCTATCGGGGTTGCGTTTACTTTTTATTACTTCAATGATCAATTACAAGCGATAAATCTTTTTAAGGATCAAGTAGAAATAACCTCATTAATGGGAGTACTTGTTTTTAGCATTGCGATTACTACAGTTGCCACAATCGGTTTAGCCTATGAATATTTCCAAAAAACCTCGATGCGACAGCTTAAAGCGATGGTAGGGCAGCTCCAAGCTGTTAATCAAGAACTACTAACAGCAAAAGAGGAAGCTGAAGCAGCAACAATCATTAAAAGCCAATTTTTAGCAAACATGAGTCATGAAATTCGCACGCCGCTGAATGGGGTCATTGGCATGGCGAGCCTTATGTTAGAGTCTGACTTAACACCAGACCAAAATGAGCTAGCGACAACGATTCATAACAGTGGCGATTCATTGCTGAAAATTATTAATGACATTCTTGATTTTTCAAAGGTTGAAGCAGGTAAAATTGAGTTGGAGGAAGAGCCTTTTAATTTGAGAAACTGTGTAGAGGATGTTCTAGAACTGTTGGCTGGAGGTGCGGCGGCTAAAGGCTTGGAGTTACTTTATTTAATCCCATTTGATACGCCCACAGACATTGTTGGAGACGGCACTCGTCTACGCCAAATTTTGCTCAATTTAGTTGGCAATGCGATCAAGTTTACTCAAGAGGGTGAGATTGTCATTGAGATCAAAGCTGAAAAAGCGGCAGAATTAGATCAGAAAACAAAATACCATTTTTCTGTCCGGGATACCGGAATTGGGATATCTAAAGATGATCTCGGCCGGCTTTTCAAATCTTTTACCCAAGTTGATTCATCAACGACACGCAAGTTTGGTGGGACTGGGCTAGGGTTAGCCATCAGCAAAAATTTAAGTGTTTTAATGGATGGTGACATGTGGGCTAATAGCCAGCTAGGTCAAGGAAGTAGTTTCCATTTCACAGCAAAGTTCCCAGTTTGTGATTTTGAAGATAGGCTCCCAGAACGTCATTTAGAAGTCACATCAGAGGTACGCAATAAACGCGCCCTCATTATTTCAAATAACCAAACTCAGCTTGAGATACTTAGCACTCAATTTAACTATTGGACAAAAGAATCAATGGAAGCCACCACAATAGGTGAAGCAACAGCCCTACTTGCGTCAGAAGCAAGCTTTGACCTAATTGTGCATGATCTGTCCATACCTGAGATCAATGAACTTTGTCAACATAAAGCTGCTTCCAACATACAGATAATTACGCTTGCACAGCAAACACAACGACCCGACATTTCAACCCACCCAGCAGAACTCCAACATTGTGTTTCAAAACCGGTAAAACCGGCAGCCCTCTTGACGACAATGAATTCGATCTTTGCCCAAGGCGAGATAAAAACAAATCAGTTGGATGGTTTTAATCCAGAGCCAAAAGGTAATGAATTGCCCCTTTTAGCAGAGCACAATCCCTTAAAAATCCTTTTAGTTGACGACAACAAAGTGAATCAAAATGTGGTCAATAAAATGCTCACAAGGCTAGGATATGAGCCAGACGTTGTTTCAGATGGGTTAGAGGCTTTTCATGCGGTCAAAAGCAAACTCTACAATGTTGTCTTTATGGATGTTCAGATGCCCGTCATGGATGGAATGACAGCCACGCAAAAAATTAGAGATGAGCTACCTGCAAAGCATCAGCCGATTATTATCGCCTTAACTGCCAATGCTTTAGTAGGTGATAAAGAAAAATATTTAGCTTGCGGCATGGATGATTATTTGAGTAAGCCGATCCGTATTAGCGAATTAAAATCGATGCTTGAAAAAAGTGCATTGCCAGATGAGGTATAGCTAGAACCAAAGTTAAAAGCTTGCAATAAACAGAAATAGGGGGCACCTCATAGAAATCTTGGCTTTAAATAAAATAGATTTAGATAAGAAATCGAACTTCGCAAACGACAAAAATTTGACACAGTCGGATCATGCGAATAATATTGCACCGTTCGTTGCAAAAACAAAGCAACGAAAAACACAATGGCTAGATACAAAGAATTCGATGAAGGTAAGGTGCTTGATAAAGCGATGCGGCTCTTTTGGAAAAAGGGGTATACGTCAACGTCTATTCAGGATTTAGAAGATCATCTTGGCATCGGCCGTCGTAGTCTTTACAACACATTCAATAATAAGAGAGATTTGTATTTAGCCGCACTTAGCCACTACCAACAAGGTGGAGGCGGCATGTTCCCTAAAGATGAACCTGATTGTGCACGGAATGCAATTAAAGAGATATTCATTGACGTTGTCGAGACAGCTGTAGCCGATGAAACTCGATGTGGCTGTTTTATGGTCAATACCGCAATAGAACTTGCACCGCATGACGAAAAGATTGCAGCGATATCAGCACGGTCAGCAAAAGGGATTGCTGCAGGCTTTAAGGAGTTGGTTGAATGGGGACAAAGCCAAGAAAGAATTCCGGCCGAAAAAAATAGTACGGCTCTGTCACATTTCCTAGCAAATTCATACTTTGGGTTACATACAATGGCCAAAATGAATCCGGATCGCGCGTCGCTCCTAAATGCGGTCAACATGACTTTAGCAATTCTCGACTAACGCTTTTTTTTATCTTAATACTGCACTGATCGGTGCAGTATTTTATTCAGCGCTTTCTGCAATACTCGTTGCAAAACAAACACCTGTAAGCGCCTAGACTTTTTTTAAAAAATGACTTAAACAAATACAAAGAAATCAGACAATGGTGACCCATTTCCAGACTTAGGCATCAAGCTAACTGATGAAACAACATTATCACTACCCGATGACTTAACAAGCGACTACTCAATTTTGTTGGGCTATAGGGGAAATTGGTGACCTTTTTGCCGTCGGCAGTTGGCTGACTATCAAGCAAGTCTGGGGCAATTTGAGGATCGAAATACTCAATTAGTCACCTTTTCTTCAGACTCTAAAGAGGATGCTCAAGCGTTAACCAACAAGCTAGGTTTAACCTTCCCAGTTGGCTATGGTATAGACGCAGCAGATTTTGCAGCAAAAACTGGTGCATTTTATCAAGAGAACAGAGGCTTTATTCATGCAACCGGATTTATTCTGAGGAAAGATGGCACGGTTTTAACCGCCGTCTACAGCAGTGGACCGATCGGCCGCATCACTGTACCGGATGCGCTTGCAGTAATCGATTTTTACACAAATCAAGCAGCAAAAAACTAAATCGAATTAATCATCATCAAGATTTAAAAAAGCAAAACCAAAGTGAAGAAATAAAACATCTGATTTTTGATTCAGGTTTTGTAAATTAAGGAGAAAAATGAAATCTATTGTAATTACAGGCTCTAGTTCAGGCATAGGAAAAGCCTCTGCCAAACTTTTTGCAGCAAATGGGTGGAAAGTTGCAGCAACCATGCGAACGCCTAAAAACGAAACTGAACTTTCCAAACTAGACAACGTTTCACTTTACCAGTTAGATGTGACGGATGATCAATCTGTAGCCAGTGCGGTCGAGCAAATCATAACTGATCTCGGTACGGTTGATGTTGTTATGAATAACGCTGGCATCGGGTACATGGGCCCTTTTGAGACCTCAAAGCCTGAGCAGGTTAGGCAGCAGTTTGAAACCAACGTATTTGGACTAATGAATGTGACCCGTGCATTTCTACCTCACTTTCGGTCAAACAAAGCAGGGCTTTTTATTAATGTGTCGTCAATTGGAGGCGTTGTAACCTTTCCACTGCTCAGTCTTTATATTAGTTCTAAATGGGCGGTTGAAGGCTTCACAGAGTCCTTATTATTTGAATTAACCCCTTTTAATATCCAAGTCAAACTGATTGAGCCCGGGGCGGTCGTCACTGAATTTTCAGCGACATCAATCGCATTAAGCCAGAACAAGCAGATTGAGGATTATGCTGAGATGTCAGCAAACTATATCAAAATGATTGGTAAAACTGGCTTAGAACTCAGCACGGCCGAATATTTAGCTGAAGGAATTTTCAAAGCGGCTACTGATAATAAAAAGCAGTTGCGCTATTTTCTAGGTCCAGACGCAGAAAGAATATATGCGGCCCGCAAAACCCTTGGAGATGAAGCTTTTGTCAAAGACATGGCAGAAAAAACAATCAGTTCACTTTCAAGCTCAATTTAAATCAAACCTTTCTATTAACGATGGATAGCCACACTGGCTAAAAAAATTTCAAACAATACTGCACTGATCGGTGCAAAATAAATATCTTTTAATTTTAGGAGTAACCGAAATGACTATAAAAACAAATTTAAACGGGGATACCAATACGCCCCTCAACATCCTCCACATCGAAGCCAGCGGCCGATATCAAAATTCGGTGAGTCGTGAATTGGGTAAGCAAATAGTGGCTAAGCTCACGAAACAATATCCAGATACTGTGGTTGTTGACCGTGACTTGTTAACCAGCAATGTCCCCTTCATCAATGAAACAATGATTGGCGGCTACTTCACCCCACCAGAAAACCAAACTGAGGCGCAAGCTGCATCAATCAAAGTCTCAAATGAATATGTTGAGGAGCTCAAAGCGGCCGATGTTTTAGTCATAGGTGCGCCGATTTATAACTTTAGCGTCCCAGGCGTACTCAAAGCTTATTTTGACTTGATTTCGCGGGCAGGCCTCACATTTGCCTATACAGAAAACGGCCCAAAAGGCTTGCTCAATCCGGCAAAAAAGGCTTTTGTGGTTGTAACCTCGGGTGGGACACCGATTAACAGCGATTGGGATTTTGCCACTCGCTATGTGATTCACTTCCTGAATTTCCTCGGAATCTCAGATGTTGAGATTATTACTGCAGATCAGACTGGTGAAAATACGGCCGAAAAGATTGAAGCAGCAACGGTTCAAATTGAAAAAGCGATTGCTTAAAATCAAAATCGTTTTTTGGAAATAAGCATAAGCGACTCAATCCTATCTACGCCACACTATTCCCATAAAAAATAGCTCAGACTGTTTGATAAATCGTTTTGCTGTGTCAAAATCAGCCTAATCTTTTTTAAGAGGAACAAATTGAGCAACGAATCACTCGAAGAGTTTAAGAACTCTTTTTCATACGGCTCTCGGCCGGACCTAAATTTCAAGTTTCTAGCCAGCTTTTCAGAAGAAGAAGCAGGGGATTTTTTTCAAGAGTTATTAAACAAGCTGGGGGATACGATCAATGACGGCGATGCGACACGTCTGATCGACCAT
>JBGCDP010000041.1:0-43820 GCA_045105475.1 Anaerolineae bacterium | reverse complement strand
GATCAGTATTTAGCTGAATGGAAACCGTCTGAATGGATGGCAATCGAAGGAAATACGGACGAATTCCTCGATAATTTGGTTGCCAAAATCGAGGCTGACTACCCAGGTAAAAGACTCAGTGAGCTAGCCAAAAATGGCGGCTACGAGCAGAAAGCCGACGAATAAACGTAAACGAACAATAAAAAGAGTGGCAAGTAGCTGGCTAAATTTAGCCAGCCGCTTGCCACTTTTTTTATTGCTTCTAACGCACGATGAGCGGCAAGTACGTTAGCTTTTGAGTCGACGGCGTGGGGGTCCCTACTGGAGTGACAGAAGGCGCAGGCGTTCCGACCGGGGTTGCAGTTGGCACAGTCGTCTCCTCAGGATTTACCGTCGGGGTCGGTGTTGCGAGTACGTCTAAAGGCACAGGGACAGAAATAAAAGGTGATAAGTATTCGCCAGAAATAATCGCCAAAGCTGTATCTGGCGTCTGCCATGCAACAGTCAGGAAATCACCCCCTGCTCCTTCTTTATGCAAGGCTTCGATGTAATATTTTTGCCCCGCTTCTAGACGAACCATGACAGACTTTTGCTCAGGGTATTTAGTAAACACCCTAAACCCGGTGAATCCTGGCACACTCGCAATTTCAGTTTTATTGGCCGGGTCAGAATCAGAGCTTAAAAACAATTTCCCTTCATCATCAGATGCGATCCAAAATTGATAAAGTCCAGTGACAGGCGGATGAATATATCCTCGAACCTGCTGACCGTAATTGTCAGCCCAATCTGGAGGGGATTCGAATGTAGTTAGCATTTCTGTAAAGTCAGGGTTTTGTGCAAACTTAGCGGCACCGGTTAAATCAGTTAGCTGGTAGCCGGGTAACTCGATCCATGACTCTCGTAAAATCTTGCCAGTTTTACTTGTATCTGGCGCTTCGGCCGGATCAAGCACAAGTGACTCTTGGCTTGTTAGCTCTGGCCAACCGCCCTGATTGCCGGAACCCGCGACCGTGTAGATGTAATCATCCCAGATCAGCGCTCCACCACTGTGTCGGCCGGTGATGAGCTCTGGCAAGGTTGTCCAAACACCTGTATCGGTATCGAGCACTTCAACCAGCTGATGTGCTGGGCCAGCAACAGAGCCTTCACCCCCAATAACAATTAAAATTTTTCCATGCCCAACAGCAAGCGTTCCGGCACGAGGAGTTGGCAAATCATTGACTAGCACAGACCATTGCCCCAACTCAAAATCATAAATATCAACTTTGGTCAGCATGGCATCAAAAGGGTACGGTTGATCAGTTTGTCGCCCACCGGCCGCATACAGCTTGTTCCCAATCACAACCGCCATAAAATGATCCCGTGCATGGGGTGCATCTTGCAGCGTTTTCCAAGAGTTGTTCGCCGGATCATACTCATCAAACCAAGCCTGATATCCAGCATTATGCCCCAGGTCATTGCCACCTACCAGATAAATCTTATTGCTGTAAGCGGCAACTCCGGCCGATCCTCTGCGACGGGCGGCGGGGATAGCTGGGCCCGTCGTCCAACTGTTGTCACTTGGATCAAAAATATAGATGTTTTCAAGCGATGTTTCGTCAGGGTATTCACCCACAAGTCCACTCACAACATAAATCAAATCATCTACAACAACCGGCTGAATATGGTGAAACTGCACGGGTGGGTTGCCAACAGACGTCCATACTTGAGTTACTGGGTCAAAAATTTCAGTTGAGCGTTCACCACGCCCCCCCATTAAATAAAATTTGTCACTATATTCGACATAAGCAGACTCATGACGTGCAGTCGGTGCAGAATTATCGGCCGAGGTCACTGTTTTCCAAGCCGCTTCTTCTGTAGGCAAAATCTGGACCATCTTTGAAACAGATGGCACTCCAGCGGAATCAAAGACAAACAGCATATAAAATCCTGGAGGAGCTATATTGCCGTGTGCAGGAGCATCAATCGACAGGTTGTCACCATCTTGTTGAAAATCAAGCTCAAGATAGCGTTGCTCAAAATTAAAGTGATGGGTCGTACTGCCCAAACGGATAAAGCTAACTTTACTAATATCGGTAACAGATGACACTTCGGCCGTAAACGGTCGACTGTAAGTAATTTGAGCAGCTGCAGCATTCAACACAGGGCGGGTTGCAAAGCTTCCATCCTCATTAAAAAGATAAGGCGGGTTATAAACTTGAGCCGTTTTCCCATGTGGGCAGATCTCGCCTGCAAGGAATTTCTCTTCGATGTCACACTCACCGCCGGCCGTCCATAGGCGGCCGTCTGGGAGCAACAATGAGCTTGAATGGTAGCCACGTGGGTTTTCTGCCGCCGCGCCTAATGTCCATGTGCCTGTATCTGGGTTCCAAACTTCTGGCACATAAATGTGAGATGGAATCCCACCTAAAAAGTGGTATGAACCACCCCCGTTAACAATGACTTCTCCATTGGCCAACAGCGTGCCATCCGCATCTGCCCGCAAAAAGAGCATATCATCGGACAGGGTTGAAACCGGCTCGTCTCCGGTGATATCAACAACCATCGTACTGCGAGTCGCATCACCGTACAGAGTCGACACATCAACACCACCAATCATCAGCAGCTTATCTGGTTCAAACATGACCGGGGAGCCCCAAGCCCGCTGAATATCTTCACGATGGTAGCTTTGCCCCCAAGACCCTTGACCCGTTGTGTCGATATAGGCCATCTCAGTGTCCCATCCGGCCCAAAACACTCGGCCGTCAGAAGACAAATGGGCGGCCGGATAAGTATGGTCCAACGTAACAGCATTATTGTTACTCTGCAGTCGACTAGAATAATCAACATTATTCAAAATACGCCATTCGGTACCATTGAAAATTTCTGGCTTAAAAATATTGTCTGCGTTGCTCTCAAGACCATTAGCCCCACCTATCGCCATCACATCTCCATTCCCTAATGTAATTGCAGTAGGATACCAGCGAGCCTGGTGCATGCTGGCCTGTTGCTCCCATGTTTTTGAGTTGAAATCAAAGATACTAGCTTGATCTTTTCCATAGTAAGGAGAATCAACCCCATCTTTTTGCCCATTATGCCCGCCAAATTCAAGCAAACGGCCGTCAGATAGAAGCGTATGGGCTGAGCAATACATTTCTTGTGACGTATTATTCACCCATTCATGGCTCCAGTCGCTTATGTCAGCCAAATCAACTTTTGTCAGATCATGAGGCAGATTAGGGTCATCTGGTGCGATATACCCTTCATCACCACTTGCATGGCTCACAATATGACCTGAAGGTAAAAGTGTGGCGTGGATCGCTTTAACCGGCCACTGCATAACAGGCTCCCAACTGCCACGCACATGTTTAAATGAGGTGCCATCGCCATTTGGAAACGAAGAACATGTGACCACGGGTGAGGCCCAATCTGCATGATCTTCGTTGTATTGGCCATTGGCATCAGACACAATGAGCATTAGTTCATCCACATCTACCATAGAAAGTAGCCCCGTCTGCTGCGTTGGACTTTGGTATACCATTGGGGGGGATTTATAGATCTCAACACCATCGGCAAAAACGTGAAAGTAGACTGATCCCGGCCGTTGTTTATCCGGAGTAATAAATTGCGAAACTGAATCATCAATCCCCATCGTGACAGAAAAGGTGCTGCATTTGCCCTCTAAGTCATAAGAAATCACACTTGTTGCATGGGTCCCAATGCCTTTTTCATACATAACGCCATTAATCGTCAAAGGCGTGCCATCATTTGGTTCACCTAAGCCAACGCTTTGGTTAATCTCAACTGGCCCCCAACCAGCTTGGCTGGTCAGCATTGTTAAGTCAGTTAGCGAATAGTTAGTATCTGCGGCTGCCAATGCCTTCAAGTCAGGCTCACGCTGAAACAACTCGGCCGATATACCAGCATTAAATGGGATAACCAAAGAAATTCCAAAAAGGATGCAGATAAGGCTAATCCAAATAATCTGTACAGTAGTTTTTTTTGCTTTCATTTAGGATATTTTTCCAGATGGTTTATTTAGGTTTTAAATCAAAAAACCTGGATTGTTGATGTACTTGCTCCCAGCACATAACCCCTTAAGCTTTTTCGTAATACTATTTTCAAATCATAATCAGCATATATCTCGATTGAACTTACGAAATAGCAGAATTCAAAGAACACGCTCCTTTAAATTAGATATGTTTTGTTGCTCAAATATTCTAATGATTTAAACTCTTAATGAAACTTCATCTTCAAAAGCCTCTAAACACCTACATGACGAATTTGCAGAGAAAACTAGCACAAAAGAGTAAATAAAATGAGTGACAAAAACGAATTCGAAAATTTAAAAAAACCAGACTTCAAATATATCGGCAAGCCTAGACCTTTAATTGATGGTCTGGAAAAAGTTACCGGGTATACCCAATATACCGGAGACTTTAGTGTTAGGGGCATGCTTTATGCTCGCTTGGTTTTAGGGCAAATGGCTAACGCCAAAATTCTTGATATCGACAAAGAAGATGCCAGCAAAATGCCGGGTGTTGTCGCCGTACTTACGGCCGAAGATTTACCGACCAGAGACAAATTGATCAACACCCGTAGTTCAGCCATTCTGGCTAAAGAACGGGTGTTGTGGGTCGGCCAACCGGTTGCACTCGTCATTGCAGAAACAGAACAGCAGGCGATTGACGCATCTGAACTTGTTTTTGTCGACCTTGAGCCGGGCGAAGTAGTTGTCAATGTAATGGAAGCGATTAAACCAGATGCACCAAAAGTCTGGCCCAATGGCTTTCCAAAAGTAGAAAATGATCTCTCATCAGAACATGGCAATACTGAACAGGGAGAAGAAAGCACCGGTACGCTCAACAACATTCAATCAGAGAATCATTTTGAGCGGGGCGACATTGAGGCCGGGTTTGCAGAAGCGGCCGAGATTGTAGAACAACGCTACCGGGTCAGCAGTGTGCACCAAGGCTACATGGAACCACATGCTACTGTGGTTGACCCCGATCCGTTGGGGCGTGATTTAACCATTTACACCGCTACCCAAGGGATGTTTGGTGTGCGTAGCACTGTGGCCGATCTGCTCGATATGGGGCAAAGCAAAGTAACCGTCAAGCCGATGGCGTTTGGTGGTGGTTTTGGCGCCAAATATGGAAACTATGAGCCACTCGTAGCGGCCGCGGCCGTCACTGTGGGGCAGCCGGTGAAGCTGGTTACCAGCCGCTCAGAAGATTTTCTAAGCGCAACCCCTGCTCCCGAAATCGTCATTGACTTAAAAATCGGTGCTAAAGCGGATGGTACCGTTTCGGCTCTAAAAGCTGATGTTTATACCAACAACGCTGTATTCTCATTTAACCACGGTGGCATCATCGCTATGGTTTTAGGTGGTACCTATAAATGGGACAATTTAGAGATTAATGCTTACGAGGTGAACACCTTTACCTGTCCAACAGGTGCTTATCGAGCACCTGGTTCACCGCAGGCAGCCTTTGCTCTAGAAAGTAGCATGGACGAGCTTGCAACCAAGCTGGGTCTTGATCCACTCGAGTTCCGTTATCAAAACGCCGTAACAGACGGAGATTTGCTCGGTGTCGGCCGACCATGGTCAGCCACACTTGGTATGAAAGATGTTCTTGATCGCGCCCGTAACCATCCGTTGTGGAAAAATCGCAAACCGGGTGATGGTGTTGGGATGGCGGTTGGTGGTTGGCCAAACTTTATGGGCAATGCTGAAGTCACCTGCCGTGTTGACAGCTCTGGACAAGTTAATCTTGAAACAGGCATCGTCGATATTTCTGGAACAAAAAGTGCGCTCGTGCTGATCGCCGCCGAAGCGTTAGGCGTTGATCCATCAGAAATTCATATCGACCAAGGTGATACAAACGGTGCATACGGCCCGGGGTCAGGCGGTAGTCAGGTGACTTATACGATGGCAGGTGCCATTCACGAAGCGGCCGAAGATGCGCGCAATCAGTTGCTTGAAATCGCCTCAAATGAATTTGAAGCGGCCGTGGAAGATATCGAAATCGTCGATGGCAAAGCTCGAGTAGTGGGTGTGCCAGACAAAACGATCGATATCGGTACGCTGGCCCAAAAGGGACGTAGTGCACGCGAAATCACTCCGATCATGGGACGTGGCAAATCAGCCCCTAAAGAAGCCGGACCGGGCTTTGTCGCCCATATCATCAAAGTTCATGTCGATAAAGACACCGGTGTGGTTACCCCAGAAAAATATGTCGCGATTCAAGATGTAGGTTTGGCCATTAACCCGATGCTGGTTGAAGGACAAATGCATGGTGGTGCAATTCAATCTCTAGGGATGGGATTGTATGAAGGCATCGTCTATGACGAAGATGGCCAACTCCTGACCGGCAGCTTTATGGACTATTGCATGCCTCGTTTCGACAATACGCCAGACGTAGAAGCGATCATCGTTGAAAAACCAAACCCGTTAGGCTTTTATGGCGCTCGCGGATTGGCAGAACCTCCAATTACCGCAGGTCTTGGTGCCTTAGGCAACGCGATTAAAGACGCAGTTGGTGCTCGTGTAACCGAGACACCAGTTACGGCCGAAAGCCTTTGGAACACAATGAATAAATAGACCTAAGTAGATTTACCGCTTTAAAAAAAGCTTAGAAAAGACTAGTCTGATCTTAAAGATTTGGCTGGTCTTTTTTTGTGCCTGCTTACTATATTTTTATGCCACCTTTTCGTCTTTTCAATTGAGAAAATAAGAAACTATGATAAAATTAGAATTTATGTTCTAAATGCATAGACAAAGTTTTCTTCCTCCGATGGTCTCACCTCCCAAAAATCAAACACACCTCATCTCCTCAATCGCAAACCACAGCCTTAAATTCTTGCTTCTAACAGCCTTGGCAATGGGGAGCGGCTGCCAATGGGCCGCAGGATTTGGGAAAGGCGATAAGTCGGTTGAATTATTTTTAGAACCGGCGGGTGAGCTAGAGGCTATCAACTTGGCAAACATGTTGGCTGCTGACCCACCTACGGCCGATCTTGCAGACATTTACGGCCGACACAACGGTGGGCAAACTCCAGCAAGAACCGTTGATGCACCTAACTGGCAAGTTGGGGATACCGACCAATTTTTCTATACGGAACAGGCAAATGACACTGTCATTGAAACAACAGCCCGTGTCATTTACCGCAGCCCTGAGCTGATCATGTGGCTCGAAGAAAATGCTGATGTGGCCGACAGTGATCTACAACTCGCGGCTGAGGTACTAGAAAACGAAATTTTACCCACGACTCGCACCCTTTTTGGATCTGAGCCAAATCCCGGAATCGACAACGACCCTGCCATTCATATCCTGCACATTGCTGACATGGGTGGCAACACGATTGGTTACTTTTCAGGCAAAGATGAATACACACAAACCATTGCTCCTTTTTCAAATGAGCGTGAGATGTTTTATATCAACTTAGATTTTGTGATGATTGGGGGCCAAGACTATTTCGATGTCGTTAGCCATGAATTCCAGCATATGATCCACTGGAACCTCGATCGCAATGAACAAACTTGGATTAATGAGGGTCTAGCAGAACTTTCAACAACAGAAAACGGATATGGGGGCAGTGACTTTCTACCTGAGTTTTTAAGCGATACAGATACCTCTTTAACCGCCTTTGACTATGAGGGTGGAGATTATGGTGCGGCTTGGTTATTAATGGGCTGGCTGCACGAAAAATTCGGCGAGACATTCATTCAAGACCTAGTGAGGCAGCCAAAAAACGGCATCGAAGGATTAGAGGCCCTATTAGTAGCCCAAACACAACAAACCACCTTTGAGGAAATCTATGCAGATTGGACGGTCGCCTATTTTGCTTTAGATCAGTCGCTTGATCTTGGAATAGTAGACCGTTACGCCTTTGCTTTTGCGGCTCCTTATATTCGAGGTAGACCCAAAATCACACCCACTCCAATTGAAATTGGAGAAATTTCTAAAACAACCGTAGGGCAATTTGGAACTGACTTTTGGGAATTACCCAGCGACAAGGCGGTTTCGCTCACAATCTTACCATCACAAAAGGTTCGGTTAATCGATGCGGACCCAGTTAGCGGTGATTGGTATTGGACAACTGTTCCGGCCGACTTTTCTGATATGCACCTTACCCACCAAGTTGATCTTTCCGCCGTGACAACGGCCACATTGAATTATCAGACTTGGTTTGATATTGAGCTCATTTATGACTACGCCTATGTTGCTGTTTCGGCTGATAACGGCCGGTCATGGGAAACATTACTTACTACAGCATCAGTTGATGCCAATCCACAAGGCAAAAACCTTGGAAATGGCATTACAGGCACCTCTGGTGGGCAAGAAACCCCGATTTGGGTGCAACATTCGGCCGACTTATCCCCATACGCTGGGACGAGTGATCTATTGATTCGCTTCCAGTACATCACCGATGATGCAGTACAAAATCAAGGCTTCGCACTAGATGATATTTCCATCCCAGAAATAGGCTGGTTCGATGATGTGGAATCAAGTGAAAATGATTGGACATCGGCCGGGTTTGTACGCCACACAAATCGACTCCCCCAAACCTTCATCGTACAGACCATCGCAATCAACAATGACCAATCAGCAACTGTTACAGCCCACACAGTGAATGCAGACTTTGAATACAAAATCGATATTCCAATCCAAGACAATTTGAACCAAACAATTTTAGTCATTTCTGGCAGCACGCCAGTTACCTATCAAGCAGCTGGATACCAGCTATCGGCCGAAGATATTAAGTAAATTAAGTGTCATGCATTACAGACAGAACCAAGTTTCTAACCAAATATACCCCCGTGTTCCCAAGTTCAGCAGGACAGTAAGGAATCAGCTTTATGCTATTCATCTCCGGTAGATTTCTACGCCTTTTCGCACCCATATGAATTCTGAAACAACCCACAACGAGTTCATCGTCTATAACGAGTGGTCCAACTCTAACGAGCTGGGATCAATGAGCTTAATATTTGATGATGATCAAGATCAAATCGCCTATGAAGACGACACCGATTTTGACATTGATTCAGACTTAATTCCGGCCGATGATAGTGGTGAACTCGCCTCACGGATGGGACTCCTGCTTTTTGCTGTTTCTGCAATCACAATAACCATGATGTGGTTTTTATTGGGTGGCTTTAATTCGCCCTCAACGCAAACGAGAATCGCCCAAATTAACCATAACCAACCCTATCCAACCCCAACCTTAATTGGCCCTGGATTGCGTGCCGGAAGTGGCGCGCTGGCACGAGATACAGAGTCGAATGCCGATATCCCCCCAACAATATTCCCAACACTTACCCCAGTCCCACTCATTCAGGCTGAAGCAACGCCACTCCCTTCACATGGCTTTAATCCCGATAGCTCAATTGTTCATCCGTATGTAACAGACAAGATGTATACAAATCTGGATTCAATTATCAACACCGATTTCCCAGCACGCGACTATTTGGCCACCCATGTGAAATTGACCGATCTAGCGTTACCACAACAGAATAGCCCAGTAGCCTGGCAGTTGGGTCAAAGGCGTAGCATTAATGTGGTAGGAGATCAGGTTGAAGTTCGGCTAGCTGCGGCCGGATCGCACGCTTATATCTGGGTAGACAGTCGCTTATCGATTCCAGACAATCAATTTGACCCCATTGTTAGCCGCATCGATGGTGAGCTTTATCCGGCCATAACCTCCCTGTTTGGTCAAGAAAGGCGTCCCGGCATTGATTCTGACGCGCGTTTTCATATATTTCATCTCGCCAGTTTAGAAAGCCGCGAATTAGGCTATTTTGACAGCAGTGATGCTTACCCTAAAGAAGTTTTTGCAGAGTCAAATGAACATGAAGCGATCTATATTAATATGGACTCGATCACGCTTGGAGGAGACGTTTACTACGGGACGCTAGTACATGAACTACAGCATTTGGTGCAATGGAACATCGATCGAAACGAATCAACTTGGTTAGATGAAGGCATGTCTCAGCTCTCTGAAGTTTACACAGGCTTTAACAGCTTTTCGGTTGATGATTACACAAGTCACAATGGTATTCAGCTCAATGACTGGTCGTACGACAATGAAAAACTGTACAGCCATTATGGTGGGTCAGCCCTTTTTGTTGTTTATTTGTGGGAGCAGTTTGGTGATGATTTCATTCGAACGTTATCGGCCAACCGCTTAGACGGGATGTCGGCCGTCATCAGTACGCTGAATCAATCTCCTGAAAGGCAACCGTTTAAAACTGTATTCCGGAACTGGCTTATTGCTGTCTACCTAAATGATGAAAATCAGGCAGAATCCCAATTTGGCTTTAGCCGTTACGAGTTTGAAGCACCCATCGCCCATCAGGTTGCTTGGGCCAACAGCACGACCCCATTTTCGGCCGTACAACATCGGCCACAATTCTCCGGCTGGTATGTTGAATTGCCTAGCAATCAACAGGTAACTCTTTCGTTTGCAGGAGATTCTGTTCAACCGCTGTTTAGCCCATTACCGCCAAACATCGATGGCACATCTGGAACCGCATTTTTTGCACCACCGCGTAATCGTGTTGATGCAACGCTGCGAAAATCAATCAACTTAAGCGGAACAGTAGATCCCCAAATCAGTTTTGATGTGTGGTATGACATGGAAGAAGGATACGACTATGTTTACCTGATGATTTCAGCAGATAGCGGCCGCAATTGGGAAATGGTGTTAGCGCCAAACATGAAACAAGGAACATACGGCCCTGGTTTCTCAGGCACATCGGCCGGATGGCGATCGCAATCAGTCTCTCTAAGTCAGTGGAGTGGACAGCAAATCATTGTCCAGTTTCAAGTTTTAACCGATTCAGCAGTTCCCGGTAACGGATTCGCAATTGATAACATCTTAATTAGCGGCGAGCAGGCTGCCTCAACGTTTGAATTTGATGGGGGCGGTTGGGTGTCTCAAGGGTTTGTACGGACTGGTAGCTTTATCCCTCAAGAATGGATTATGAGCCTAGTTCAACAATTACCCAATGGTCAGGTGGACGTCAGAGATATTAACATAGACCGGTATGGGGAGTTTCAAGGCACAATCCAAGTCGGTGAAAATGCTAGCTTAATTATCGCACCAGCATCCCCATTTACGACACACAAGGCTGACTTTTGGCTCAGCATTGAATAAGGCAGAATCAATTAAGCATCGTTTTTTGGGTAAATTCGGCCGAATTCCTCTTCTAACTCTCTACGTGTTTCTTCTTGCGCACGGCGAGCCTCATCAAGCACTTCGTTCCATTTATCTTGAACAGTTTGACGCAGCTCTTCCCCGTTAGCTGGTGCAAAAATCAAAGCAACAGCCGCACCCACAGCTGCACCACAAATTGCTCCTACGATAAAACTCATTACTTTTTTCATTTTTAACCTCTAAAGACTTTTCCTAAGCCATTATCTAAACCCATACGATCTACGGGGCTGTTTCGGATAACTTTGTTGAATACCTTTTCTCAGATCGCTTAAGTTGGTTACAATTATACCCATGTCAGAGTATATCGAAATTGAATCTGAGCCAGATGAAGATCAACTTAATCTCATTCACTTCTTCACCAACCTGCTGTTAACGACAGATGGGCAAACTGAAAGCTACCAATCTTTAGACGAAATGCTGGAAGGTTCAGCCGTTGCCCAAGCTTTGGCTGAGGTCGATGGCATCGTGAGTGTCACCCTAACAGGTGGGGAAATGTCAATTGAAAAGGAAGACGATCTAGACGCATATGCGCTAATCGCAGATGTTTCAGCTGCCATTAAAGATTTCTTCTTATAATGACGCAGCATTAGCCAGATGCTAACATTTTACAATAGCCTTTACAGTTCTAAGTAGGTCTATGCTATAATTTCTTTCCCCTGACAGAGATTAACTTAACAGGCAGTATTCAAACCAGCGTGATAAGCGATTTAAACTAATCTTTTTTCCACTGGTCACTGGCTACTAAAACTTGGGGATGATCGGTTTCGACGGGGAAGGCTGGTCCTAGGTTGCAGGTCGAGCACGCACTTCATCTCGTAAAACTGCGGCGCAAACAATAAGTGCAAACAACAACACTTACTCAGCTCTTCCAATGGCTGCCTAACGGTAGTTATAAAGAGTTCTATCCCAAAATGCGGATGGCGTTTCTTCTCTTCTTTTTATCGACTAGATGAGCTGAAACGACACTAATGTCGATATGCCCCCTCACGACGTCGCTAGTGAGGGGTAAGACTCAGCGACTGGCCGCACATCGACCCTGTCAGCCGGGGCGCGCGTGGCGAGATTTTAAATAGGCAGACTACGCCTGAAGACGCTTAGAGGCCGATTTTTTCGGACGCGGGTTCGATTCCCGCCATCTCCACAAATCAAAGCGGCCGGTTTATGATCAATCATGAGCCGGCCGCTTTTTTTTTGCCTACAATCAACCAGGCCCATAAAATAGAAGCAACTAAAGAAACTTAAAATCTAGAAACACCCAAAACTCATGCCATATCGTAGTTTGCAGTCCGATCTAATCACCAAACAAATCGAAAGCATTCGATCACGCATTGTTGAACGCTTTCCAGACCGAAACCTCGTCAACGTCTGTGATGAATTACTAACTGTATCTCGGGAATCGAGCGAAAGAGCTGAACGCATCTCAAAGCCACTGTATTGGGTGCGTTTTGGCCTACCAATCGCCATAATCACATTTTTATTGGCCCTTGATGGCCTGTATCTTTTCTTTGCAGATCGAATCGATGAATCTGCCACGCTCAATTACGCGGACTTTTTAGAGATGTCAGACGCGCTCTTTAATCTCATCGTTCTATTTCTTGCCTTCCTCTTTTTCCTGTCCAGTTTTGAACAGCGGATAAAACGGACACGCACGCTTAAAGAAATTCATCAGTTACGCTCATTGGCCCACGTCATTGATATGCACCAGTTAACAAAAGACCCTGAGCATACGCTGGGACACGGCCGACACACCCCATCTTCCCCAGACGATGAAATGACGATGTTCGAGATCACCCGCTATCTTGATTACTGTTCTGAGATGCTCTCAATGATCGGGAAACTGGCTGCGCTATTTGTACAGTCTTTTGATGACGAAGTCGCAGTCGCGGCCGTCAATGAGATTGAAGGGCTCACAACGGGGCTCAGCCGAAAAATTTGGCAAAAGATTATGTACGTCCATTCAATCGACCTCTCGCTCGATGATGAGCACAAAGGGACGATCTTTAACGTCAAAGCCAACGAGCTGAAGATTGACCCAACACCCGAGCCAAATAACACAGAATCAGAAAATGAAGAGGATGAACAACTTGCTGAGTAAAAAGTACAGGCTGTAAAAACTAAAATGACTACACCTTTTGAGCAAATGTTAACTGGAGGTCATCCTAACTCACTCGGCCGCACAGTAGATGTCGTTGAATTGATCCTCTCAAAGCCTGAAAAATTAGAAGAGCTCTACAACTGCTATTTCAGCGCAGACGAAGTCGTACGCTTACGCACATCAAGCGCCTTAAAGCGGATCACACAGAAACAACCTGAATGGGTCGTGCCTTATATCGATCGATTGCTCAATGAAATTTCAAAAATCGATCAAGCCTCAACTCAATGGACGCTGGCCACATTATTTGACCTGCTAAAGTCGCGCATGAGCAGAGACCAACAGGTCAGTGCCCTCACGATCATGAAAAACAATCTGGCTACACATGGCGATTGGATTGTGCTTAACACAACGATGCAAACGCTGTTTGATTGGTCAAAATCAGATGCTGAACTCCAGCAATGGCTGACGCCACAGCTTGAACGCTTAACCAACGACGGCCGGAAATCTGTCTCAAAACGTGCGGCAAAGCTTCTTGCTTTAAGCCCAAACCAATAGATTAATAAACCTTTTTTGAAAATCATTGGTTAACGGCTAACATCGATTCCATGGATATTCCAGCTATCTTTCTCTCATTAGAAAACTCATTTTTGTTTTCGGCATCATTAGTCCCAGTGTGGCTCATCCTCGTTTTGGTACTAGTTCAAATTTCAGATCGAGCCATCTTCCTAATTCCAGGCTTGCTAGCAACTTACCTTTTCAGCGGCATCGTTGTCTCATGGACCGCTCTGCCACATATCGCTTTTACAACGTGGGCGTTTGGAACCTTTACCTGCTTAATTTTATATCTCAGTGTGCGGCAGCTATCGGCTCGTACGACACCACAGGTTCTGCTACAAGAGCAGGGGTATCGGGTATTGATCGGTTTAGCATTGGGAATTATCGCGTGGCTCATCGGAACCTTTACTGCGTTTCCGAGTGGGGTTATGGCTGTTTCTGCCTGCATATGGGCTTTGATTTTGCTGGGCGGGTTTCGCTTTTTAACAGCTAAACGCGGTATGGAGATTGGGATTGGGCTCCTGCTTATTCTGGCTGGATTTGGTGTGTGGTTAACGGCCGTCAATCAAAGTGCGGTCATTGTAGGCATGTGGGCGGCCGGATCAATTTTACTCGCTCTGGCAATAGGCTGGCTCACAGATCGTACCGAAGGGGCAAAAGGGAAAATGCCAACCATTAGCGAGCAGTTTACGATCAGCCAAGTCGACTCTCTAGAATAGTCTTTTAGGATTTCTGTAGCCTACAAACCTGTAGACTCCTACTGTTCTAACAACAAATCAGAAAGAGTTTGGAGCCGATTCGTACTTTCTGAAATCGAAATCAAATCACTCAAATTCAAAACAAGACTATTCACTTGAAGGTCATAGTTTTTGAGATAGCTTTCAGTGATTGTCCGAACTAAGTCTGCGTGGTGGGTGACAAAAATAACCGTTCTTGTCGTTTGATTTGGGGATATTTGCCGATTCAAGAAACTCAGAATATTGTCAACCGATACGGCCAGCACAACTTCGTCTGCTTCAATCAGCACTGAAATAGCAAATTTGGGGCTGATTTTGCTAAATACGGCCGAGGTTAAATCATGATAAGCCCACATCACATTTTCGTTAAGGTCATCCTGTTGTGGGGCAAAGCGGATGCCAGGAACCCGCACCAACACATCTTTCGCCACTTCTAATAGCTGCTGGCGAGTTTTAATTTCAGAATCGTAATTTTCGATTTTGCGAACAGTCGACTTGCGATGAGAAATTAAGCTTGTCATTTCCTCGCTCATTTCAAGGCAAAAATCGACAACCACCTCAAGCCCCGGCCCTTCACGCACAGGATCTTGGCCCAAGTAACGCTCAACTTGTTTCAGCTTTTGTACAAATCGCTCATGATCAATCTCTAAAGTCGAGACAAGGTCGCCAAAAAATTGTTTAAATCGGAAAAAACCATCTGACTCATCAAATCGTGATGCCGCATGGTATTCGATCATACCGATCAAAATACGCAGTGGAGCTAGGTTAAAGCAGCCTAAATAACAGCCATAGTTACTTAGCAAGGCTGAACAACTATGATGCATGAGCTCTTTGCAGTGGTGAATCAGGCTACCAGCATCATTTTTCTCAATAAAGAAGTCGGCCCGCAATTTATGATACTGGATCTGGTTTAAGTCGTAATCAATCACGATTTGCGCAAATTTTTCAGGCGCAAACCAAGGGTGCGGCGGTTGAATACCGATCTCAGTCACCAAATCAACTAAAAAATCATATCGAATATGATAGAGATCTATCGCTCGTACATATTCGACGATTGATTTCGCCATGATGCTTGTATGCTCGGCCGGTAAAATGTCTGCTCGAAATTTGTCGAAGTCGAGATAAAACAGATTCTGAAAGATGTTTGGCAACAGATAATTCTTGATAAAAGAATAGGATAGTTCCTCAACATCCCCATTTTGATGAATTACTTGAATGCGATGATGCGTACCGCCAAAGCGGCGGGCATAACGATCACCCCACACTTGGACTTGATTCCGGCCGTATAAATTTGACAGTCGATAAATCGCTTGAACGACCGCTTCACGGATATGTGACGTTTTAAGGTCATTGGCTAAATCAACCCGTTCACTAGTCAAGAGTGAGTCAAGCATCGTCACCGTCTCAACTAAAACTTTCATGGCGACAGTCAACGTTAGATTGAGCTTGAGCAATGAGCTCACTAGCTTCTCACTATCAAACTTGACCCGCTCATTATTCTGAGCCGGTGATATAAATCCTTGATAGTAGCGGCTATTGACACGTTCATCGACCATCTCAAAATAATCGTTGAGCTCTTCCCGCACGGTGTTACTCGTCCGGTTAAACTCATCAACATGTTGGTCGACATACTCAACAAAATCTTTAGGCGCTTTTAGTGGAGCTGTGCCGGTCATAGGGGTAAATTGCACGAGCGCCGCCCACTCTGCTTGCGGCCGTACCACCGCACAGGCTGCAATTAAGTCACTGATTCGATCCATCCGATCAAGCAGTTCAATTAGCTCACGAATTTTCCCCTCTTTGCCTTCACCGGCTAAATTTTCATAGTCGATGTCTAAATCAACACACAAGGTTTTTAGCTCATCAACGTTAAAAGAAGCGTCGAGGGCCAAGCGTAAATTTTGTTTGTTTTCAGAGGGAAGTTTTGAAAAGGCCGGTTCTGGCATAAATCTTAATCACACAAGTGATCGGTAAAACACAGACAAATCTGGGTTTAATGAGTTTTTTAAATCCTGCGTACTGCATCCAAAAAAATCAGATTACCTATTTCAGGAAGGCATGTAGAGTCCAAGATGACATAAGACTACCGATTTTAGGTTACTTTTAATCTTAGGACCAAAAGATTGGGTAAAAAATCGTCAGTAAGCTTTTTAACCCCGACTGACTTCAGAAGTCAGTCGGGGTTTTTTGTTAAAACAGGGGCACCTTTTACTCTTCGATGACCGTAAACACCTTACCGGCCGCACGGCCGTTCACCTCGGGAGTGAACTCTTCATAGCCAAACGTCGGCCGAACTTGATATTCGCCCGGCAAGATGGCGTTGAGCGTGTAGGTGTACCGATACGTGCCTGATGGCAGGTAATTCGAGGTAAACGTAATCCGTTCATCTCGGTAGCTGATCTTGTCGAAAGACCACCAACCCCACCACCAATAACTATCGGCCGAAGTCCGATTGATTCCCTGCTCAGCAAACTGACTCGCATTGCCCAGGTTCGGGTCAACCGCTTCAGCACCGGCCGGGAAATAATCTTCAATGACTGCATAAACCAAATCACGTTTTGCAATGACGGTCAGTTCAACCCGAACCTGCTGCCCGGCCGCGATCTGCGTAATCTCTTCACACTCAACATCTGGGTCAGACGAATCACAGGTCGCATCGAAATACTGGCGTTCAATACTCAAGCCACGATCAATCGGTCCGACTAAGTCGGCCGGGACAAACGTATCAAGCCAAGCGTTGTAATATAGTCGGCCGTCACCGTCTTTGCTGAACTCGAAGAAGTTCACCTCAGTTGGGTTCATCTGCCCAACTGAAATCTGCGCTTCAGTCGTTTCAATCATATTATCGCGTGAGAACGCCCCATCAACCTGAGCATCACCATTTAACAAAACTGAATAGGTGTAATCGCCATCAAGCTCACCCGTCTGTACCAACCAATCGGTTAGAGCCGTCAGAACCCAAGCGGTATCGTGGGTTGAACGCCAGACCTGAGCCTTGCGTGCCCCCATCAGCCAATTAACAGCCTGTGGGCCAAACGGTGCGTCTGGATCTGCATTTGAGAATGCCATGATCGCCATCGCCGTTGCACGTACATCGCTGCTCAGATTTTGATAATCATCATCTTCCCAATGGGCGCCAGTTGCACTGACAAAGGCGGTGGAGTTCAAATCAGACAGAATTGTGTCAATCACGCTCTGATCACCTTTATCTTTTGACAAGCCGGTAACCAACAGGGCCTTGGCGTAGCTGTCTAAGTTCTCTTTATTCTCAGCATATAGCTCTGCCATCGCATCTGAATCTCCATTGCCAAGTTCAGCAATCACATAGAGGTAAAACGCTTGGGCATTTGCTTCCCAGCCGTTGCCACTTAAGCGAGATGGGTTTTGCAAATGAGATTCAAGGTAATCGATCCCATTAACGCGCACTCGCTGGTTTACGTCATATCCAGCATCAGTGGCACGATCAAGAGCCAAGAGCACATACGCAGTAAACCAAGGTGAGGTCCGTTCGCTATAGCACCAGCCCCAGCCACCATCTGCTTTTTGCGAGTCAGCCAAGGCCTGAATATCGGCCGGAATTAGTTGCGCCAGCTGATCGGCCAGCTCTGGCTCGTCTAAATTAAGCTGGTTGATTGCCCGGTCAATTGTGGCATTCGGCATCAAGCGAGATGCCACTGAATGAGCACAAGCTCGATCATACGGCTCACGCTCTACCGCTTCGAGCCCTTCAAAGACCACGGCCGCCAAGGACCCGTTTAACTTAAAGCGAATATCGCCTGAATCGGTATCAACCTGCTCTGGAAGCAATACGGCTTCAACCCGGCGGGTATCATCTCCCGCCAATACGCCAGACGTCGCCACAATATCTTCTGCGTTGTAACGATAAACAGGAATCAGCTGTTCTGGCCCAACACCAAAAGATGGCTTGCTAGCGTCATTAAAGTCTTCGTTCCAAACGGTAAAGGTGAAATCAACGAAGTCCGTTTCGCGATTATCGACCCGAACTGGTACGCGGAAGACCACGCTGCCGTTGGCAGGTACTGTCAAGGTCCCAGTTAACTCGCCTTCGGCCGTTGCTCCGGTCACATCGATCTGCACGTTAACTTCAACATCTGAATCAGTGTTGTTATTGACCACAGTTCCGATTTCAGCCACGTCACCCACTGTAAAGAAGCGAGGCGTAATCGGCCGGACTAGGATCGGCTTTTGCACCGTAATATCAGCCCCAGTCTGGTTGACCAGCGTCTCACCCGTAACTGTTTTAGCGTGCAAACGCCAAGTCGTTAGGTTATCAGGCAGAGGGATTTCAACAGTCGCTTGGCCATTGGCATCTGTTGTGATTTCAGCTTCCCAATAAGCGGTATCTCTAAAGTCAGATCGAACATCAATCCCATCTGTTGCTCCAGCATCTTTCGCAACAACGGCTGATTGGCGTTGATTTAAATTTGCACCATCATCGGCCAAATCCGCTTCAGCAGCAAAAGCTTCGGGTGCAGCGGCCGATTCTTCAACCGACTCACCTCCACCACCACGGCCGCCAAGAACCTCTTCATCAGGCGCTTCATACCCTTCGGCCGAATAAGCCAAAGAAGCACCCGTTTGCGAGCGCAAATATTGCGGTCCGTAAAATGCTTCGTCAATTGGCTGAGTATTGTCACTCGCCAAAGCAAAGATCGCTTTGTCTACTAACGCAACCGACAGGGTACCCTGCAACGGTTGTCCATTTTGATTGGTAATCTGCACATCAAAAATCGCCGTTTCACCGGGGCCATACAGACCTGATTCAGGTAAGCGTGGCACCAACTCAACATTTAACAAGAATGGATCGACTTTGACTGGCAGGTTGATGACACCAAAGCGCATATCGGCGTAACGGCTAACGTCAGTAGCTGACGTGCCTTCCGGTTTAATCGCTGTGAGTGATACATGCACATTTGGCAGGTGGTCTAGCTCAATTGGAATTTCAAGCGTGTCCCCTGTCCCATCAATGGTGACAATCCGCTGCTCAAGCAGCTTGCCCCGTTCAATGGTGAGCCATGCCTGCTGCGGCCCTTCAAATGGAGATTGAACCAAAATACGAGCGGTTTCACCGACCGCATATTCAGCTTTATCAGGAATCAGCTGCATTGTTTTGGTTTCGGGCTGAACGCGCCAACGGGCATTATCGCCTGTTACCCAGACCAGTGTTGAACTTTGATGGGTCCGGCCGCCGCTGTCTGTCGCCGTAACAATGACTTTGTAGTTGCCACCGTCATTAATGATATATTCAAGATTCGAACGGCCTTCGTTATCTGTTGTGAGTTCAACTTCTGTCTCTTCGATTAGAATATCAACCGGCTCGTACCAACCAAAATCGTTACGCTCCCATTCTTGACGATAAAGGGCGGCTTCGGCCGATACATTGCCAACCGCTTCACCATCCCAATCAACTGTCAAAATGCTAAATCCGGCTGGATCGCCTGACTCAACAATATATTCATTCGATTGGATGCCGACATAGACTTCGGCCGCATGAAGTGTGAGATTTGTGCGTGCCGCAAACGGCTGATAGTTCACATCAAACACTACTGCTTCAACTGTGATATTACGACTACCCGCCTCAGCATCTTTTAGCATATCGGCCGGGAGTTCAATCACTAATTTTCCGTCTGAGTCAGTGACACCACTGCCAGAGAAAATCGGAATATTTGAGACAGGCTCAAACGGCTGCCAGAAATAATAGTCTTGTGTACTAAAGCGATAGGGTTCTGGGTAGCTGTAGTTAAATGTTTGATCAAATACAGTGTAGTTCACTTCTAAGTCACTGGCAGAACCACCAAAGAAATAGTCAGCCTGCACTGTAACTGTTCCAGCTTCGCCCCGGAGCAAGTCACTTTCAGGTGCATCGATTTTGACTTCAAATTCCGGTTTGCGGAATTCAGCTACCTGAATGGATGTTTGGCCAAACCATTCACTATTTTGGCTACTGCTCAAAGAATAGTTACCAGGATTAGCTCCTTCAGGGATGGTAAATTCTCCAAAGAACAGACCGTTTGGCTGGGTTAACACCTTAATCTCATCACTATAAGGTTCGCTTTCCCCATAATAAGCCTGCTCGTTTAGTGCAATCGTCACAGACTGCTCAGCAGGAATCGTATAGCGGCCGTAGTCTTGGGTGCGCAAAACACCCCGGAACTGAACCACATCTCCCGGTCGATAAAGCGGCCGATCGGTGTACACATAGCTTTTCAAAGCCTGTTCACGTGAAAAGTCGATGTTTAAGCCAAACTCCCAAGGACCAATCGTTTGGCTCCATTGGCTACCGGCGATACCAAAGCCCGGCTCTCCAGCACTGCCTGTTACAGCTAAAAAGCCTTCCATATACTGATTTTGTGGGAGAGCGTCCGCAAAGAAGGCCACCCCATCGGCACCAGTAACGGCCGAAGAAACCTCGTCCCCTTCGTAGTTATATAAAGTGATTGTTTGACCAGATACAGGTTCGCCGCTCTGCATATCTGTGGCCCAAACATAGACACCTTCAACTGTTTCTTTGGTTACTAAGTTTGTATCCACAATCAGCAACATGCGGTTTTCAGCAAACCGACCAGCCTCAGCATAAGGCAGGTCAGGGGCATCAACCAAGAGGTGATAGACGCCTGTTGGCAGTGGATCTCCGGAGTTTAGGTCGAGTCGAACCAAACCATTCTCATTTTGGACATCTTCAACCGGCCGGATCCACTCACGGACCAACTCGCCCTGTGGCTGATTTTCCCACCAGCTTGCATAAAACAGCTGGTCTAGTGCCCCATCTACCCGGTTAAGCTGTAAATTCAGCTCCTTAACGTTTAGGTAGCGCACATCGATTTGAGGGGCATAGCTACTACTAAACACGTTTACGCTAAACGGAATAGCGATACGTACAAAGGGGTCCGCTTCGGCCGTTGTGAATTCAAGAACGTAATCCTCGCCCAATGTATTGCCGTAGGGGTCGGCCGCACTACCCGGAATCGTAATGGTGTAGTCTGTACTCGGGCTCATCGCAAAATTAATACCAAGCCAGTTAGACCCTTCTCCATAATTTAGCTGAGTGCGTTTTGGCTCTGGATCGATTGTGATTTGACCATCAATCGTTTCCCAGTCCATCGGCGCCGAAAACTCAAAACTGACATACCCATACGCTGGATAATCAACTTGGCCAGAGGCAGGTTCAGTACGAATCACTGCGGGCAATGGCACAGTGGAGAACGGAATCTCATAGCGCTGGTCAAGGCCACCTTGCCCACTGGCGGGTGCGGCATCTTTTTCAACAACAAGCTGATAGTTTGTCGCAATCTCTAGATTCCGATTTGGCGTAATTCTGACCTGCCGGTTTCCATTCACCCACTCGAACGTAAGTGGCGTTGCTGGATTTAGAGAAATCGCTTCTTGCGTGCGAGTTGGGTCCATCGGCATGTTAAAGGTTATCTCTAGCTCTCGCTCAAGCGGCCAGCCAGCAAAGCTCTCATAAGGGAACAGGGACTCGACGCGGGGTGCAATCGTACTAAAGCTACTCACGCCACCCTCAACCAGCTCACCGCCGGTCACATCTACTAATCCGCCTGGAATCGTAATGCTGTAGTCGGTTGCACCTGCAAACCCAGCTTCAGGTACAAATCTAAAAATGCTGGTAGATATCCATTCTCCGTTACCGGGTGTCGGCGGGTTTAGTTGGATAGGCACTGGCAAACTAGCTTGATCTTGTGTCGCAACCAAAGGGACAACAGGGCGGTTAAACAGCACGGTAATTGCACCATCAGTCGGTACATCTTGAGTGCCATCGGCCGGAATAATGCTGCTTATCTTTAACGTCCCAACCGTCTGTACTTGGAACTTCACAGCCTCACGCATTTGTTTACCATTCAGCCCTTTTGCACTGTCAGCCAGTTGAACCTGATATTGTTGCTCACGCTCAAGCTGTCCATCTGGGGTAAAAATAACAAGGTCAGGTCGGGGCCAAGAGAACTGTCCGTCAACGGCTGGTTCAATCGCAAAGGCACCTTCTACTGAGGCCTCGTCCATCGGTTGGTCAAAACGGATGGTAATCGCCCCATCAAGCAGGGTTTCTTCACCAGGTGAAGGACTAAATAAAATCGGTTGAGGCTCCCAATCAAAGGTTTGGTCAAGCGCGGCCGGTTCAAGCGTCGGCACGTCGGTTGGCACAGCTGTAGGCACCGGCTCTTGTGTGGGTGCCGGTGTCCATGTAGGCAAAACTTCTGTTGGCTCTGGTGCTTCCTCTGTTGGTTGTTCTGGCTCTACTGAATCAACGCCACCGCAGGCAACGATCCCCAGCATGGCAAGAATCACAATTAAAAAGGAGTAGCTTTTTATATTTTTTAGCATTTATTTTGATCTCCATCTCTCTATGGCAAAATGATCGATTTTTTCAAGCAAATAGTCCACTTGTTAGTGGCTTCCTCTAAAACGACGTGGCTGTTCCAATCGTTCCAATTTGATTTGAACTGATTAGTAGATACAAAAGAATGAATCTTCTGAACAACTCAGCAAGCAATCATCACAGCCCGTTAATCAA
This sequence comes from Anaerolineae bacterium, assembly GCA_045105475.1. Lineage (GTDB taxonomy): Bacteria > Chloroflexota > Anaerolineae > Promineifilales > Promineifilaceae > WTJY01. Next base: position 20,707 of record JBGCDP010000041.1, on the reverse strand, counting down.
AACTTGAATCCCTTGGCTGATCTGCTCTTGAGTATATCCGCGCTGATCGATATGAAATTTCATGATTCGAGCGTCTAATGGCGCAAGAAGTGCACTCGTTATGTAGTTTAAGTTTGTTTCGGCCGAAATTTCTCCCCGTTCCTGCATTTGTAACAGATGCCCTTTCACAGTCATTTCCATCCAAAAGTGGGGTTGGTTAATATCTTGAACCACGTTTTCGCTACCAGCTTGGCTTATTTCTACCATCAATGGTAGGTGCTTAACTGTAAAGGTAACAACTTGTTCAATAAACCAGTGAAGGCGTCGGCTTGTGGGTACCCCATTCTGAGTCTGCTCCTGAAATGTCTGAATCACCCAATTTTGAAACTGACGAAGCTCTGAGTCGAGTAACGCCAAGCAAAGCTCTCCTTTGCTTGAAAAACGTCGATAGAGGGTGCCTTTTCCCACACCGGCCGCTTTCGCAATCTCGCTCATGCAAATCGACTCAACCCCATTTTCGTCAAACAAACGTGATGCGGTAGCCAAAATCAACTGCCGATTTTCGGCCGCATCACGACGTTCACTTTTTGCAATAGGTTGTTGGATCGTTTGCCCTAAATCAATCATTTTTCCAAACTCTCGCTCATTGGATGGAACTAGAAAATACTAAGCCCTATCATACTTCAATAGATTAGCTGACTGTAGCTCGTTTTAGCAATCACAAATAAACCAGCTAGCTAAACGGCTAGAATAGAAGCGATAGCTAATCTTTTTGTTTGCACAGTGGCGTATGAATAGGCTGTAAGCTCCTACCCAGATAATTTCAACTTACGCCCGTCAACTTTTTTAGCCAGTCCCGATTTCCATATCGATAAATGCTTCAGTTAAACGATGAATACCGTAGCGTCGATTATTTAATGGGCCACGGACTTCTAGCATAGAGCGCAACAGCAACTCATCAACCGTATTCCAAAAAGTTTCGACAGCTAAGCCGCTTGTCTCTTGCATTTTTGATGCCGAAACCCCCTCAACCGCACCACTCATGGCCATTGATTGAAGGAGGAGTTGAGACTCGGCTGACAACGTATTCCAAGTATGCCGAAATATCGTTTGATAGATAACGGCTGCATCTCCACGCCCTTTTTCTAAATCGGCCAAAATCTTTTCTAATGGCATCCATTGCATCAGCCCGGCCGTGATTTTTAGCGCCAATGGGTTGCCACCAACGATGTAAAAAATCTTTTCAAGCGTTTCTTCATCTACTTCGCCAATCTGTGTTTGACCCGTTGATTCAAGGTAATATTGCATCATGTTCAACGAATCATCTCGAGCAAGTTCGGTTAGATTTGTAACATGACAGGTTGTACGGGCCGGCTGTACCCTCGTTGTCACAATAAAGCGGCTAGGATTCTCGATTCCATTTAAATACTGAATAATTGAATCTGTCTCTTGCTGCTCTTCTAAATTATCAATCACAATCAGGTGCGCAACGCTTTTAAGCCGGTCTGCAATGCGCTCAACCTGCCTATCTAACGATAATGGGCCAGCACCGGGTACAACCGCATGAGCCAGCAAACTGACAAATTGCTCTTGTGTTTGACCTTTAACCAGCAGCCATTTCTCATGTTCCGGCCGGAATCCAATCCACGCAACCTCATGAAACAAGCCAGAGCGTAATGCCTTGCGCACAACGTAGTCAGCCAATGATGACTTCCCGATGCCACCAATACCAGAAAGAGCAATAATCCCAGGCCCTTCAGGATCAACTATTTTTGTGACCAGGCGATCACGTAATGTGTCGACCCCAACTAAACGATCATAGTTTCTAGCAGGCAGACGAGCCGTCAGTCGGTTGTACCAAGACTCATTTGCTTCTTGTTCAATTTCGTTAAATTTAGCAGTCGCTATCTCTATCGCTCGATCGGTCCAACGACTAACAGTAGCTTGGCTAATATGGAAATGTTCTGAAACTTCAGGGATTGTCTCTTTATCTAAAAACCGCTTTTTTAGCAGGGTGGCTAAATCCTTATTCTCTTTCGACGTTTCATCTAGAACTTGATGCAGCACCGTATTAAAAGCAAGTCGCTTTGCAAATGGTGCGTTGGGCTGTGACTGAGTTTCGAGCTGGTTTTTAAGCACCCTGAAACTGTTTACTTCGGCACCTGGCTCCTCATCAAACACATGATAGTTTTTTAACTCTTGCCGAATGACTTGTAGAAGATTGTTGTTAGATTGATTGTGCATTAATGGGATAAATTGTCAGAAATGGCAACGGTGGGGCTGGATACTTTATTGATTAGCATCTATCAAAACATGACAGCCCAGGGTATTTCGACAACTGGCAATACTTTTGCAAAACATATGATTGCTAAACGTTTATTTACCAATCATATTTTCTGATGAAGTTTTCTGTTTAGTTCATCAGAAAATAGTTTCTGCTTTTTCTAGAAAACTTAACTTAATCTAAAAGGATTAAGTCTAAATTGTACATCAACATAATCGATCTCCCTACTGTTTCTCGAGCGACCAAGTTGGTTGTAACTCTTGCGTATCCTGCATCATTAAGCTCTAGCATATTCTTTAATTTAACAGATCAAACCTTCCCTAAGATCTCATTTAAAGAAAGTAGTTGACGAGCAAATTCTTTGGCCCTTCTTTTAGCATACAGTCTATGCAACCGGTTAAATGAATATATGGCCATTATTCGAAAAGAAAAATTGAATGCACCCATGCGCTCGGCAATGAAAGAAACCCCATTCTTTTTTAGGAGAACACTTAAAATGACCCAAAATTCAACCGATTACTTATCAGCCGATTTAGGCTTAGACAAAGTTGCTGGCGTATATTGGCAACTCACAACCCCACAGCTTTACGAGAAAGCAATCTTAAATCGTGAAGGTTATGTCTCGAAAGATGGTCCGCTTATCGTGCGGACCGGAAAATACACCGGCCGCACACCGAAAGACCGCTTCATCGTCAAAGAGCCATCATCCGAAAACAATATCCATTGGAGTGACATCAACCAGCCGATTGGTGAAGATGTATTTGATCGTATGCTGGGCAAAGTCCAAAACTATTTGGCTGGCAAGCACATTTACGTCCAAAATTGTTTTGCTGGTGCCGATCAAAACCATCGTATGCCGGTTACTATCATCACTGAAATGGCCTACCACAGCTGGTTTGCGCGCAATATGTTTGTGCAAGCAACCGATGAAGAGCTCGGCAATTTTGAAACAGACTTTACCGTGCTGCAGGCACCTGGCTGTCTGGCTGATCCAGAGACAGACGGCGTACGCTCCGAAGCTTTTATTCTGATTCATCCTGCTCGCAAGCTCATTTTGATTGGTGGCACCTATTACACAGGTGAAATCAAGAAAGGCATTTTCGGTATCATGAACTATCGTTTGCCGCTAAATAATGTTCTTTCTATGCACTGTTCAGCGAATGAAGGTGAAACTGGGGACACAGCCCTTTTCTTTGGCTTATCAGGCACAGGTAAAACAACACTTTCTTCAGATCAGTCACGCCATTTAATTGGTGATGATGAACATGCTTGGACTGATAATGGTGTCTTTAATATCGAAGGGGGTTGTTATGCTAAAGCGATCAACCTGTCTGAAGAAAAAGAGCCGGAAATTTTCGGAACCACGCGCCAGTTTGGCACAATTGTTGAAAACGTTGTGTTTGACCCTGTTTCACGTGAAATAGACTATGAAGATGGCTCGATCACTCAAAACACTCGTTTGTCTTATCCTATTTCGAGCATTCCAAATGTGAAGCTATCCGGCCGGGGCGGACACCCTAAAAACGTTATCTTCTTAACGGCCGATGCTTTTGGGGTCATGCCACCGGTCAGCAAACTCACTCGTGAGCAAGCGATGTACCACTTTTTGAGCGGCTATACGGCCAAAGTTGCCGGCACAGAAGCTGGAATGAGCGCCGGTGCAGAAGCGACATTTAGCACCTGCTTTGGCGAACCGTTTTTGCCGCTCAACCCATCTGTCTATGCTGAGTTACTTGGCCGAAAGATTGATGAGCATGGTGCCAACGTTTGGCTCGTAAACACCGGCTGGACCGGTGGACCTTATGGGGTTGGCAATCGGATGTCGCTTAAACATACCCGTTCTATGATCAATGCGATTTTAGATGGAACTTTGGCCGATGAGTATTACGCGCAAGAACCACATTTTGGCCTGTTTATCCCAACCGCCTGCCGCGAAGTTCCAGACGAACTACTCAACCCACGTAACACGTGGGCAGACAAAGCGGCTTACGATAAAACGGCTCAAGATCTAGTCGGCCGCTTTATCGCTAATTTCGAGAAGTACGACTCAGTCGATTCAAAGATTTTAGCAGCCGGACCTGCCAGTTTAGCCACAGCTGCTTAAAGACAGTATAAAAAAAGGGATGGTGTTCACTCAGAACACCATCCCTTTTTTGTTTAAAGCTTGGTATTTAGCGTTAAAGCAGCCTATAAACGGGCAAAAGCAGCACAATTGAATGGGCCGTCCACGCAAACGTTCTAACCCAGTTTGTTTGCACCAAAGTCGAATGAGCTTGCGCATCAAAACCACCTACTAGTAAATTGTGCGCGGGAACCGATAAGAAAAAGGTCGATCCCCAAGCCAACAATACTAGCCCTAGCCCAATCCACGCTTCAACAGAAGTCACTGATTCAGGCCGATCAAAAATAAAAAAAGCTGAAGCACCCAGCTCAATCAACATTGCTGGCACCACGACAAGCGAAATGAGCGTGTTATGGTCTCCGTGATATTCGCGGAATAGCTCACTACCAACTTTGGCAAATAAAGGATAGTGCACCAGTTGAACAATCCAGATAACACCACACATAAATATGGTGCTGGTCAGGTTGGCTAGGAATGCAAATTTGAGCATCTTTTTTCCTTTTTCAAACTAAAACTCAAAGCTATCTGGATCAGGGCCAATGCGTTCGTTTTTGTCTAAAGCATCGATTGCGGCCATATCTGTGGCCGACAGTTCAAAATCAAAAATAGAGCCATTTTCAGCAATACGCTGTGGGTTAGCCGATTTGGGGATGATGACAATCTCATGTTGCCAATGCCAGCGCAGCACAATTTGTGCCGGAGTCTTGCCATATGTCTCAGCGAGCCTAACAACTGTTTCATTATCTAATATCCGGCCGCGCATAAGGGGACTCCACGCCTCAATATAGCAGTTTTTACTCTGCAAATAACTCTGCAAGTCTGCCAACCGCAGTTGCGGGTGAAGTTCCATCTGGTTCACCATCGGGACGATGCTGCCAGCATTTAACACATCTTCAAAATGATGCTGTTTGAAATTGCTAACCCCAATCGACCGAACTTTTCCTTCCGCGTAAAGTTTTTCAAGCATTAGCCAGGTCTCTACATATTTTTCAGGAACGGGCCAATGGATAAGATACAGATCGATATAGCCTAAATCTAATTTGCTCAAGCTCTCTTCAAACGCCTCACGCACAGTTCCCTCACGCTGGCGGCCGTTCCAAACTTTGGTTGTAACAAAAATTTCTTCACGAGGAATGCTGCTGGCTCGCACCGCTTTGCCGACCCCTTCTTCATTATTATAAGCGGCGGCCGTGTCAATATGCCGATAGCCAAAATCGAGCGCCGCCTGTACGGCCGCATCTATCTCGTTGCCTTCGGCCGTTTGAAATACTCCCAATCCAAACTGAGGCATTTCAACGCCATTATTTAAACTGACTGTCTTTTGAATACTCATTTCAATCCTTTCTTAATCGTTTGAAAGATTAAATTGTAGCAATCCGCCCTAACTTCGAGCACAACTATGACATGCCTCCAATAAATACAAAAGCCCAGACCGATCTCAACAATCAGCCTAGGCTTTAATTTTTATAGCTGCCAAATAGCAGTCAAAGCTCTATTCGTAAGCAAGCGTCTCGCGTACGCTGATTTTTGAGGCACGTCGGGCCGGAAAGAAGCTGGCACCGGCCGAAATCAGTAAAACACCAATGATCCACAAGCCAGCACCCCACCATGCGAACGTATAGGTCAATTCACTTTCCAGCAGATTCTGTCCAACAAAATCGCTAATCCACCAGCCCAATGGATACGCCACGACAATCGCCACAGCCCAGCTCAACAACCCGATAAAGAGCCCTTCAACGAGCACAACACGCAGTACAGACCGATCTGACGCCCCGACCGCTCGCATAATGCCAACCTCTTTGGTCCTTTCAAGCACACTAATACTCATCGTGCCCATCAGGCCAAGCCCACCGACAACAGCGATCAACAAAGCCATGACGGCCAACAGCGTACTGATGATATTAAATTGAGAAACGATACTTTCCCGAGTTTCAGTTGTTGTATCGACATCGGTTACTTTCATCCCAGCCGCTTCAAAACGCTCTTCCAGTGCATCAGCCAAAATTGATTGACTCACCCCATCATGTTCAGCCGCAACGACCTGGATGCCACTACTCTTCCCATATCGGCCGGTTTTTTCAGCCAAATAGTTCTGATTTGCATACATCAATGGGCCGGTTAAGGTTGTACGGGCGAGTCCAACAACGAGCCAATCAGTCTCTTTTCCTTCTAGCTTCAGATTAATAACATCGCCAACCTGAAGCCCTTTTTCCCGGATAAGAACCTCTGAAGACAAAACAAGCGCATTGCGATCATCAGCTTGCAGCCAACGGCCGTGGGTAATGTTCGGAACGATGACCTCAGTGTCATAATTAACACCTAAAATAACGAGGTTTTCCCCTTCCGTGCCGTCATCACGTACACGTCGGGCCGACTCACCAATCCAGCTGTCAGTCGCTACCACCCCATCTACCGTCTGGGCAATTGCATCCAATTCATTAATCCGGTGTGCTTTATTAAAGTCAAGGCTCACATCATAAGCGAAATAAGCCAGCCCATCGTCAATGGTTGCCAACAAACTTGCGTAAACACTTGTCACAGAAATAAAGACGGCACCACCCAAAATCATCGTAAACAACGTCAAGAGAAGACGGGCTTTACGCCGGATTGTATTGCGTAAGGCAATGCTGACCGGCCGGGAAAGGCGCATCACCGAAATTGTGATCCAGCTCATACCACGGTCAATAAAGCTGGCACCAAACTCACCACCACCGCCCGCTTTTTCGCTGAGGGCAATACGCACTGGGAGTAGTGAGCCTCGAATCACCGGAATCAAGGCCGCCAATACTGGGATAGCGATACCAACGCCGATCTGAGCCCATAAAACCGCGGGTGACAGTGATGCTCCGGGTAAATCAAAGTTAATCAACCCAGCTAAATAAGAAGCTAGGCTAAATGCAGCCCATACACCCAGAGGCACTGCAATCAAAAGAGATAGCGCTCCAAACACAATCACAGTGATGATATACATCGTAAAAAGTTGCCCAGCCCGCGCACCAATCGATTTCATGATACCGATTTGGCGCACCTGCTGGGTAATAATGCTATTGATGATATTCACCACGAGAAAGCCGCTTAAAAACAGGCTAAACGATCCTAAAATTCCCAAAATCGCCAATAATGCGTTTACCGTTTGTGTGGCTGGGTGAACACCCGGTTCTGGAATCCAGACCCAAAATACCTCTAACCCGCTTTTTTCAAGCTTATTCCGCACTCGGTCAGAAACCACTTTGACATGCTCAGGAGATGGGTGTAATCCATCGGTGTCATTGGTCACTCGAATCAATAGTTCGTCAAACGTCCGCTCACGCCCTAACCAATCAAGCATTTCAAAGCTGGTGTAAGCAGTTGCCCGGCCGGAAAATTCAACAGGCTCCGTATCTAAATCGTGGATCGTACCTGAGACTTGAATCTCTCGTCTGCGGCCGTCTGATAATTCAATAGTTAATGTATCTCCGATTTCCAAATCTAAAAATGGAAGCGATTTACGCTCAATCAGAATTGTTTTAGCTGGAGGTGGAAATGCACCGGCTACAGGCAAAATTTTACTAATTTGAATGTCATCAAAATCAAGAAGGAAAGTAAGACCCATCGGCACAGACTCTTCATTACCATCAACATCTGTCTGGATGACATTGACCGTAAAGCCGCGCTGCACTGCGACCGATTCTACCCCTTCAATATCCTCGACAATCGGAATGATGTCACGGCTAAATTGGCTAGGATAAAATTCAGCGTGTGATGGGTTGATCCCATTCCACGCCCCCGGCAAATCTTTCCCGAGCATTGTGTTGGTCCCCATTATCATGCCTAAAGCAAAAACACCCACAGCAATAGAAATGACTACCAAAAAAGTTCGCCGCCGGTTTCCCCATAAGTCTCGTAGTACCTTACGCCATCGTGGTGACACCATTTTTCACATCCTCGCGTAGACTCGTCTAAGAACAATCACTGGCAATGCATTTGCTTTGACCGCTCACAACAATCTCAAGTTTTAGTGGTTTTTGAGATCATCCCTCATCACAGGTTTAGACAGCATCTCTACGTAAAAGTTTCATGAATGTCGTTTTATTTGAAATATTGGTCTAAATAAAAACGGCTCACCGATGAAAATTCATCGGTGAGCCGTTGCAAAAGATAGGCGATAGTTTTTAAATTTCAGTGCTATTCGGACGTACTTTTTAAGCTTTCAGGTGGCTCAAGTAAACCATTGGCAACTTCTTCAGCCTCTTCCACCGCAGGCTCACTTAACTCTGGTGTAACATCAGGCACATCAAAATCGGCAATAAGGTCGACGCCTTCTGATGGACCGACATATGTCGATTGCTCTGTTGGCATTCCCAATGATTCAGCGACAGGCAAGTCAATCGTCATCGTGCCGTCTTCGTTCCCTGTGTCCTGAATAGCTGGGCGAGCAATTGCCCGATTTTCAGCGATTGGACCTGTCACGGAGACTTTTGCTAGCGAGAATCCTGTAATTTTTCCTTCAGCATTCAGAATCATATCGCCAAGGGTTGCTAATTTTGTGCCGCCAGGCGTGTCAATCGGCCGGCCGATGATTTCACTTAAGCGTATCCAGCCGTCAATCGGATGCGTGCGGCTTTCAATAACAGATTCGGCCGATTCGACCAAAACCGCATCAACACCATAAACCACCACGCTCTCACGGGGAATGTAGACAGTTTTGCGCCGGAATAACCCTTCGCGTGATAGAAAGATTCCATTCAACTGTGTCAAATCAGCATCAAGTAGCAAATCTTTTACTTTGCCCAATTGCCGCCCTTCATCGATTGTTACGATCCATTTTCCAACGATGTCTTTACCTAGTCTCATAAAATCTCCAATACAGTGAGCAATAACTAAAAGCCAGTTAATAGCGAAGTGGAATCAATGTAAGTAGCCTCGTTAACATTCTTAAGAATTTAACGGCTTTCTTCTAAAACTTTTGAAGGATTATAGGGCAAACTGGATCAAAAAAAAGGTTCCAATCCCCTTTTTAATACCTACTTTTTTCAGCTCTACAAGTTTGTAATGCTAAATTGACCCCCCTCATATAAATATGTATACTAATTGGCTGAATAGCTGGTGATCCGCACCACCAGTTACATTAACTTTAAAACCGACTTGTATCTATTATTTAAAGATTAAAAAATAGAGGCGCTGGTCGGTTATTTTTTTGGAGAAACACATGTACGCAATCGTAGAATGTGGCGGACGGCAATACCGCGCCGAACAGGGTTCAACTTTCCCAGTTGAGAAACTCCCTTATGAAGTCGGAGACGAGGTAAAACTCGACAACGTCCTTATGTTAGTTGATGGCGACGACGTAAAAATCGGCCAACCATCTGTCAGCGGTGTATCTGTCAAAGCCACAGTAGTAGAACAATATCGAGGCAAAAAGATTTTTGTCTGGAAATATAAACCCAAGAAGCACTATCGTCGCCGCCAGGGTCATCGTCAAAACTATACACGCCTTCGTATTGACGAAATTATCACAGGCTAAGAAGGTTGGCATAACTGTCAACTAAGAATAGATTGGTTTACTTTTTTACAGAAAAACCGTTCTAACAGGAGTAAGTAAGCATGTCACATAAAAAAGGTGGTGGCTCCACAAGCAATGGCCGCGATAGTAATTCTAAGCGGCTTGGATTTAAAAAATTTGGCGGAGAGCGCGTTAACCCAGGCAACATTATTGTTCGCCAACGCGGTACCCGCTTCTTGCCAGGCCTAAACGTTGGCCTTGGTAAAGATCATACAATCTTTGCACTAATCGAAGGGGTTGTCTCTTTCGACGTACGCAAGGGGCGCAAACGGGTTTCTGTAACTCCAGCAAGTGCTCCAGGAGCAGCAGACTAATGAAAGACGGCATCCATCCAGAATGGTTTCCAGAAGCAGAAGTAGTTTGTGACGGTGAAGTCATCATGACTATCGGGGCTACCCAGCCTCGCATCGTTCTCGACATCTGGTCAGGAACCCATCCATTTTATACCGGTCAATCTCGATTGATCGATACCGAAGGTCAGGTTGATCGCTTTATGCGTCGTCTGCAACGTCTTAACGAAATTAAGGAAGATGCAGAAACAACAACACCTGAGGAAGAGAAAGCTGACCCACGTAACTTGGCGATCGAATCTCTTGAACTTGGTTCTCGCTCAGAAAACGCTTTAAAAGCTGCAGAACTAACAACCGTTGGTGATGTACTTAGCCTTCTCAATGAAGGTGGCGAAGATGCACTTCTTGCATTGCAAGGCATCGGTCAAACTGCGGTAATTGCGATTAAACGTTACCTACGGTCAGAAGATCTGATTGAGTAGAAGCTCATTTCAGCACTTTTGAACCTAATCGGTTAAAATTAAAAGGCAGATACGGAAACGTGTCTGCCTTTTTTTGTTTATAATCTTTTTTGAATTTTATTGGAGAATTTAAATGGACAATCAGGGGAGAATTGAACTCATTTGTGGCAGTATGTTTAGTGGAAAAACTGAAGAATTGATCCGCCGTATACGCCGTGCCACTATTGCCAAACAAAAAGTTCAAGTATTTAAGCCAGCTATTGACAAACGGTATCATGCGGAGCAGGTCACATCTCACGCAGGCACACATACTGATGCAATTCCTGTACCAAAGTCGGCCGATATTCTGACACATGTCGATGCGGACACAGAAGTTGTTGCGGTGGATGAAGTGCAATTTTTTGATTGGGAAATTGTTGAGGTTGTGCAAGAGCTCGCCAATCGTGGCTACAGAGTCCTGTGTGCCGGTCTTGATACGGACTTTAGAGGCGAACCTTTCGGTCCAATGCCGATTATTCTTTCCAGCGCAGAGATTGTTGATAAATTACGCGCTATTTGTGTCGTATGTGGAAATGAAGCAAGTCGCACCCAACGCCTCATCAACGGTGAACCGGCCGCATGGGATGATCCGGTAGTAATGGTAGGAGCGGCCGAAGTATATGAAGCTCGCTGTCGCCAATGTCACGCGGTCAAGCCTGCTAGAAATAATTAATCAGCTCAACTAGTCATCTGGTAATTCAAAATTCAAACAAAATTATGAGAGATCTTTACGACGACGTCGATTACATCCTAATCGATGAGCAAAAACTACATTCCCGCATTCAAGAAATCGGAAAGCAAATTGAGGCAGATTATGCTGACTCAGAAGATTTGCTCATGGTTTGCATATTAAAAGGTAGCTACATGTTTATGAGCGACCTGAGCCGTGCGTGTAAAATCGCTCACATGGTTGATTTTATGGCTGTCTCTAGCTATGGAGATGAAACAAAAAGTAGCGGTGCTGTTCGGATCGCACTTGACCTAAGATCTGCAATTGAAGGACGTGATGTAATTATCGTCGAGGATATTGTTGATACAGGGCTAACCCTTTCTTATTTACTAGAGAATCTAAAAGCAAGAAAACCAAAGTCGCTTAAGGTTGTCTCTTTACTAAGTAAACCAGCACGTCACAAAGTTCACGTTCCTGTTGACTACTTAGGGTTTGAAGTCCCAGACGAATTTGTGATTGGCTATGGTCTCGATTTTGCTCAACTTTATCGCAACTTGCCATATGTAGCGGTTTTAAAACCAGAAGTTTTTTCATAAGTTATGTTGTAAATCACCCGATTCTGCCTCTTTTTAAGAACTAATCTTGAGGAATTTGTGACTAAAACCACATTTCATCAATTTCTTAATAAAGAATCTAAAATTCGACCTGAATTTTTTTGAGAAATCAGTTATAATGGGAAGCACGGTTGGCATCCATTATAGAAAAAGGGCCAGTGTCTCGGACACTGGCCCTTTTTCGCTTTTATATGCCTAACGAGTTTGCAAAGCCTATTCGTCCAATTCCGCAAAAATCTCTTTCGCCATATTCTGGAGTAATGTAGTCTCTTCAGGTTCCATCCCCATTGTTGCCCAGTAAGTATCCAGTAGCTCCAACGGCGTCATTTCTTCAACATCTAACGTTTCACCCAGTCGCGAGCGTTTGGCTGATTCTGTATGACGTAGAAGTTGAAAGCTGTGAGCTTTTGCAAAGTGTTGGCTAATCTGATTCTCATCAAGTAGTGGCTCCCAATCTTTTGGATAAGAGAGTTGAACGCGGCAGACCGCATTGCTAATTCGATTTGGATCGGGGAGTTTTTCCATGATGTCAGCCATGAAAGTTTCAGAGTCGGGCGGATACACTTTGATATCGATAAAGCGGCGGGTTTTTAACGGGAAGAAGTCCCAATTTGTTTTACCCTTTTCGATAGTGGCTAAAACAAATCCTTTATCTTCGCGTGCTTCGCCAAAATCAATCCGTTCAATTGAACCCGAATAGACGGCCGGAGGATGGCTACCACCGTTCAATTCTTGATGCTTATGAATGTGCCCAAGGGCTACATAATCGAGTTTACTATCCCGAATAATACCCTGACTTAAAACAAGATCATGGCCCAACATGACCATTTTTTCGCTCCCAAATTTTGCCCCATAAACCGAAGCGTGTGCTGTCAAAATTAGGGGAATATCAGAATCGGCCGTTTGTATTAAGCGGGCCACAGCGTTTGCAATAATCTCTTCAAGCTCAGAGTAAATCTCGACCACACTTTTACCAGCCGACTCTTGCAACGTCATCAACGAGCTACGAGATACCCACGGCACCGTAATAACCTGAGCCTGAATACCCAATTCATCTGGCCCTAAAAGTGACAGCCTGTCCCCAACAAAAATGTGCGGGACCTCAAGCGTTGAAAATTCCTGAAGCGTATGCGCCCGGCCGCTACCACGGGCCACATCATGGTTGCCAACCAGCAAAACAGTTGGAATGCCCGCATCAGACAAACGCATAATGCGTTTACCCCATTCACGCTGATAGGTCGGCTGTGGATTCCGATCTTTATAAGCATCGCCAGCAAAAACCACAAGATCAACTTCTTCTGCGATAGCGCGGTCAACTATCTGATCAAGCGAGTTTAAAAAATCGGTCACACGCACTGGTAGACCGGAGTCAGTATCAATCCGGCCGGAAGTAACCATATCAATGTGTGCATCTGCAAAATGGAGGATTCGTAAAGGCATTATTGGTAATCTAACCTCAGCTCATAATCAGAGTCAGCCGGAGGCAACGATGGGGGGGGAGCAACTCGCGCCACAATGACATAATACCGGCCGGGTGGCAGATTATCTTTGATCCATTCCCCAGAAGCGCCTAAATTGAGCCCAACTTGGATCAGATTTTTATCTTCATCATAAAGGAGCAAATCATAGTCGGCCGTGCCTGGAATCAGCAGGTCAAAAACAACGCTAACATTGGTCGTTGGATTATATTGATAAATATCGTACGCATCTCCAGCCGCATCAAAGTTTTCATAGATCAAATCACCTGGAAATATTTCCGGTGCGCCGGAAGGCGAAGTAACGGCCGGAGCCGGCTGATTGGCCGCGATGGGCAGAAATATCTGATTGGTGGCTGTAAACACAACGGCCGATTGCGCTAGCTCAAAATTAGAGAAATCGTGGCTTTGGACAATCCCAGTGGGCAGATTGTTTGGAATATCACCTCCAAACAAAAAGAGTCGATTGTTTACAAATCCACCCCGTAACCATGAATATCGCGGATTATCAAGGCTAAAACTAACATCGAGCGTTTGCCACGTTGCACCGGGTATAGAGATATCAATCGCTTCCATCGTGTCCACATAGTTTTGGTTTGCATCTCGGCCACCGTAGACATACCAAACCCCATCTGGACCAACCGCACTACCCGCATAAAATCGTGAAGTTGTCATAGGTGGGATCGTAAACCAATCACCAGCCCCAAATTGATCATAACATTCAACTAAATCAACAATTTGGTTCGTGCCCGTAATCGTCCCGCTATTTGTTAAGCCTCCAGCAACACAAGTGGTGGCTCCAATTGTAACGGCCGTATGGGCATACCGTGCCACCTGCATATCTGGCTCAGCAATCCAAGATTTCACCCCGCTATTTTCAACATAGCGGCGCACTTCCGCCGATGCTCGGACCTGTGTGGGGTCATCCGCAAGGGGTCGCCCAGCCAGACCACCTGTTAAATAGAATCCTTGTTGACCACCAAACTGATATTCAGTTAACTCACTGTAGCCAACCGGCCCTTGCAGCCCTCCTGCATTCCAATCAAGCTGTGGATTAGTCACTACATTCCAATTAGCAGAGGGGATGTCATAAACCCAGTGTTTGCCATTATAACTGTCGATACTACCGACGTAGCCTGAAACCATATGGATCTGATTGCCGACTAATGCGGCATCAGTTGCCGAATACCCCCGGCCGTCGGCCGTCTCGTTTGCTGGCATATCATCGAGCGCGGTCCATTGACGTGTCACTGTGCTATAGCGCCACATCTGCCCACTTCGTTTAATATCTGGCACAATATCATTTTGTCCAGCAATCACATAGGCATCGGTCCCATCCATCACAACCGCATGCCGGCTAATCCGCTGAGGTATTTTTTGTGGTTCAGACTCCCAACCTGCATCAGGAATCATTGATACTTCAATATTTAAATGGATCGGGCCACTCGCAGCGATTTGTCGATCAACAACTTCAATTCGATATTCTTGCCCCTGTTCGGCTCGAAAAGAAGCTTGAGATAAAAATGCATCGTAATCATCATTGCAGGCAAGTTGGACCAAGCCAGTACACAAACCAGCTGAGCTGTCAGAGTAAACAGCAATGACCGTATCATAGTTACGCCGATAATCCTGATCAGTCACAGTTTTGACAATCATCGTGCCACCCACAGGAGCTGTCACCCGGTACCATGCAGAGCGATACCCTTGCGGCCGAGTAGAATCAGCCAAGCAGCTAATGGCTGGATCAACTGGATTAGTAAATGATGTCGTGAACGTCCCCAAGTTTCTTGTCTGGTCTCCCACAGCCGCCACAATCAATCCATCATAGGCCAGCTCCAATTCACTAGCGCCGGAGCACGTATCGTTTGCGATATCGAGCAGCGTATTAACAGAGCGAGACTGTGCAGGGTCACTGATCTTAGGTTGCCACACGAATCCAGGGGTTGGCGTTGGAGCAACGGGCGACACCCAAGATTCGTCAGCTTGAACAAATGTAGCAGCCACCACAGCTACGAAAAACAGGACTATAGAAATTGAGATTGCAGGGTATTTAAATGATGTATTGCGCATAAAATATTGTCGGTAGTAAAGTCGGATAGAGATAAGGAGTGTTACAGTCGCATACCCTCCCTATCTCTATCCAGGTTCTCTATCCGGACTTTTTCAACGCAATTGTAGCCTCGACTCCGCCGACGGTCACAGATTCTTGGCCTGTTGCACCCGAAAGCTCACCAGATTCCAGGCTTGTCGCCAAAGTTTCCGATGCGATGTATTCACCAAAGTTCGTAACTGCGAGGGAGACATCCCCACTAGCCGCAATCGCCAAATCAATGCGATCTTCAACCGCTAATCCGGAGGTTTTACGCAGATCATTGATCGAACGGATCAAATCACGAGCATACCCTTCTTGGGTCAGTTCAGGCGTTAGTTCCGTGTCTAAGGCTACCGTGACACCTTTGTCACTGGCAACAGCTAAATCTCCGGCCGCTTCCGTCTGCACCAGCACATCTTCGTTATCAAGCGAATAAGTTTCACCATCTACCGTTACGGTTAGGCTGTCACCCGCTTGCAACACACGCGCACCTTCAACTGGATCTAGCTCCATCAGCGCATTACGCACTTTCGGGAATGCCTTGCCCAGCTTTGGCCCTAACGAGCGATTGTTTGGCATCAGTTTGTAGCTGACCAATTCACCAACTTCAGAAACGATTTCAATCGCTTTTACATTGATCTCTTCTGAGATCACATCGGCTAGCTCTTGTAGATCAGACTCTTCTTGCTGAGAACCGACGTTAACCCGCGCTTTTGCCAACGGTTGGCGTAACTTAATGTCGGCCGAACCTCGTGCTGCACGTCCAAGACTCGCAGTTACGATGGCAAGACGCATCTTGTTCAGCAAACCGTGGTCCAAATCTTCAGCGGCCGCAAATGGGTAAAGCGTGTGATGCACACTTTCCGGTGCATTTGAGTCAACTGCTCGAACTAGGTTTTGATACATCTCTTCCGTGGTGAACGGGATAAACGGCGCGAGCAAACGGGTAATCTGGACCAAAACTTTATAGAGCGTTTCATATGCCGCACGTTTGTCTCCATCCATTTCTCCACGCCAGAAGCGACGGCGTGAGCGACGTACATACCAATTTGAGACATCATCGATGAGTGCCTCCAAAAGCTGGGTTGCACGTTCCGCATCGTATACATCAAGAGATGCCCGCACGTTGACAGTTGTCTCTTTAACGCGCTCAAGCACCCACGCGTCAAGCGTCGAGTTACCTGAATTCGGCGATACATCTACGCTGGCAACGTCAGCCGCCGACGGCGTCCAGCCATCTAAAACAGCATAACTGACAAAGAATGAATAGACGTTCCATAGTGGGATCAAAAAGCGGCGACGGGTTTCATCACCAATGCTGAAGCCAAAACGAACATTCTTTTCTGGCTTGCTAGAAGCGTACAGCCAGCGCATCGTGTCGGCCCCCATCTGGTCGGCTGCTTCATTGAACTCAATCGAGTTCCCCCACGATTTATGCATTTCACGGCCGTCTTCAGCCAGCAGCGTGTTATAACCAAACAGACTCTTGAACGGCCCTTCTTCAGCTAACACGGTTGACTGCGCCAATAAAGAGTAGAACCAGTTGCGGAACTGTCCGGGGAATGACTCTGATATCCAGTCGGCCGGATACCATTTGTTGAAATAGTCAGTATCAGTGCTGTGGCGCAAAGTCGAAAACGCCACGATTCCTGCATCGAGCCACGGGTTACCAACATCTTTAATCCGGGTGCCGATTAGCTCAGGATTTTCAGGATGGCGGATCTTCACCGCGTCGATATACGGCCGATGTGGCGTATGCCCATCAAACGTATCCCACCCTTCAACCGCAAGCTCTTGCAATTCTTCACGTGAGCCAACAACATGGTAAGTACCATCTTCAAAAACCCAGATCGGCAGAGCCAAGCCCCAATACCGTTTCTTCGAGATCATCCAGTCATGCATGTTGCGCAACCAGTCCATCTCGCGATCATGGCCGAAGGACGGATACCAAGTTGCGTCATCAACACGATCCATGATCTGATAGCGCAGATTTTGCTCGTACTCTTCACCAGTCACCTCTTCGCGCGGTTTGTCGAGCAGTTGTCCCATGCTGATAAACCATTCATCGACTAGGCGATAGACAAGTTCTGTGCCACAGCGCCAGCAGTGTGGGTAGCGGTGGGTATATTTTTGTTTCCGGTAGAAAACATCTTTCGAGCGTAAACTGTCGAAGATGTCTTCCGAAACTTCGAGCACCAATCGGCCGGTTAGCTCGCCGAATCCAGCCATGTAGTAGCCGCTGTCGTCAAGCGGAGCCACAATGGGTAGATCGTTTTCTTTGCCAAGCTGGAAGTCCTCTGCACCACACCCAGGGGCGATATGGACGATACCGGTTCCTTCGGTTGCACTTACATCTTTCCAAGAGATAACACGATGGGTGTAATCTTTCTCAGCGAACTTCTCTTGAACGATGGGTAGCTCGTCAAACGGGCCGTCATAAGTTAAACCGATCAGGTCTGACCCTTTAACTTCGCCTACAACTTCCCAATCGCGCGCTTTCCCTTTCATCGTTTGTTTGACCGCTTCTTTGGCAACGTAATAGGTCCACCCTTCGTTGTCTTTGACCTGAGCATAGTCGAGTTCAGGGTGAACGGCGGCCGCCACATTGCTGGTTAACGTCCAAGGAGTCGTCGTCCAAGCGATCAGAGCTTCTTTCTCTCGGCCGTGTAGCGGAAATCGCACATAAACCGAATCATGCGAGATGTCTTTATAGCCGTCTGTCACGATTTCATGCTGGCTGATGCCGGTACCACAGCGGGCACACCAAGGCATCACATCGGTGCCAGAGTACAGGTAGCCACGTTCTTCGCAATTCTTCAGGAAACGCCAGATCTGGTAGTTGTTTTCATCACTAAAAGTGAAATAGGAGCCCCCCATTTCCGGCATACCCAATTTCCCAACGATCTGCTCAACCGTTCCGGTCACCGGCCCTTGTGGACCTTCAACCGTCAGTTCTTGAAACGGGTCTTCTTCAAGCTTGGTTCGGAGCAGCTCGAGCATATCGAGGTCGTTCCAATCCATCCAATAGCCCAAACGTTGGGACTGATTTGATTGAACTCCGGCAAATTGAAGAACCCGCATTTTGCACAAGTTGATAAATTTATCAAGGCCGTATGCTTCAATGTCTCGCTTGTTTTTGAAACCAAGGTCTTTTTCAACATTCACCTCGACCCACAGCCCCTGGCAGTCAAATCCTTGTTGCCAGCGGAGTTCTTTTCCGAGCATCGCTTGATACCGGTTATAAAGATCTTTGTAGGTACGGCCCCATGCATGGTGTACACCCATCGGGTTGTTGGCCGTGATAGGACCATCGATGAATGACCATGTTTCAGGCGCATCTTTGCGCAGTTCACGCAGTTTGTTGAATGCATCGGTTGTTTTCCAATACTCAAGAATTTTGTGTTCCATTTTCACAAAATCGACTTTGTTGCTAACTTCTTTAAATGACATGTTTTTGATTTACGATTTACGATTTTTTGATTGACGATTAATTTTCTTTGGGCACAGCGTACTGCGCTTCAGGGTCCAGCCTGCTGGACCAATACAGGTGACATTCCCGACTGTGTAAGCGAAGCGGCATTCGTTTCATAGTCGGGGCTGATAATTCGAATTTGGTGAAAGAGTAATATTTTCTTTCTCATAATTTTTGTCTTTGATTTAATCTGTGAGGGCCGGTTTATTTATCCGCTTTGGCAAATTTATCGAGCAAATAATTGGCAAGTACAACCTCTGTACCAGCTAAGCCTGTCGACGAAAAGAATGTGATCTCATCATCACTTCGGCGGCCGGGGTGCGAGCCTGACACCAATCTATCCAAACCCATCATGCCGATATGCTCACCCAGAAAGTAAGGGCGGGAATATTCGGCAACCTGAGCCAACGAATCAGTCACAATCAGATCAAGCCTTTTCAGCATATCTTTTGGCAACTCATGCGCATCTTCAAACTTTGGGCCGATACCGTTGATATGAATGCCTCGTTTTAAATCTTTTGCCTCAAAGACCGGTGTACGGCTATTTGTGGCAGTGATCAAAATATCAGCGTCTTCCACAACCTCTTCAGCTTCATCTTCCAACTGAACAGAAGCTTCGAACCGTCGTTCTAAATATTGTTTCAGTGCCTCAGCACGCGATCTGGTGCGTGAGAAGAGCAAAATCTTCTTAATATCACGCACAGCCATGATCGCTTTGATCTGAGTCCGAGCTTGATACCCGGCCCCAATTACGCCTAAAACCTTCGCTCCTTTACGGGACATCAAGTCGGCCGCAAGGCCATTAATCGCTCCGGTGCGCAAAGAGCCGATATATTTACCAGTGATGATCCCTTTCAGGTTTCCGTTATCCGCATCGTAAACAACGACCATTTGGTCATCACCAGCCGTGTCTACACCTTTGAAAATCGGGTAGACGCGAAAGCCAATCACATTTGCATTCTCATCATTTCGGCCGTGCTCATCAACGCCAACCGCCCCACCCTTGGCAAAAATTAGCTTACCGGCTGGAGCTTGCAAAGACGTACGCGCAGGGGCAATAAACGTCCCAGCCGCTTGTTCGTGAAAAGCGGCTCGCATTATTTTGATGGCGGTTTTCATATCGATGTGTCCACTCACATCTTCGTCACTTAGAAATAGCATATCAGCACGCTTCGCTTTCAGCTTATCAGCCAATCAGCTTGGTAATCTCTCACTAGTAATTCTTCATTTTTCATTGGACATCCCCTCAAGGGGGATCTCGTTATCCATTAGAAAGTTCTGGAGCAACAAAGCCGTCAGATATTTCAGCCAACAATTTCGCAAATTCAAGCGTTGTTTTATCTTCTAAATACGGACCCACAATCTGAACACCGACCGGCATGCCTGCTTTAGTCCGGCCGATGGGGGCTGCCGTTGCTGGCAAACCGGCCATCGTGGCGAGTCCAATCCATGGGAACTGATCGACATACGAGCGGTCTTCCCCATTAATCATGATTCGGCGTGCATCGACCAACGTTTTATTGTCGTGCAGCGGAGCCACATTCGGTGTCACCGGCATGAGCAAGACATCATAATCGTTGAAAAACTCTTTGCACCGATATTGGATTCTAGCCCGTCGTTCGTTTGCACCCATCCACTGTTTGTGTGCGGCCGTGCGTCCTTTGACT
>JBGCDP010000040.1:0-25383 GCA_045105475.1 Anaerolineae bacterium | reverse complement strand
TGTGCGCTTGCCTTTGGCTGATGAGAAAATCGAGATGCCACAGCAGAAATTGAACCGGATGGGGCAGCCAGAAGATATTGCACATGCGGCCGCATATTTTATGTCTGATGGGTCAGCTTGGGTGACAGGGCAGGGGCTTGTAATAGATGGGGGCGATGAGGTGTATGCAGGCTTGCCTCATGACCAGCGGTAAAAAATTAAGCGAAATAGAATAGAGAATAAAAAAAGACCAATCTGATTTTATAGGTCAGAATGGTCTTTTTTGTTGCGAGTAGTTTAATTAATCGGCTGAACTTTCAGTAGCAGGAGCCGGAGCTGCTGTTCGAGCCGCTTTGCGAGCACGATATTTACGAACTGCCCAACGGCCGATGAAATAGATCGGGGCGCCAACTAACAATCCAACCGGAAGGATGTAAATTGCGAGCCAGATGACGAAGTTGGCCAAGCCTTGGAGCGTGCTTGCTAATGCTTCAATCGCCTCTTCTGCTACTTCAAATGGTAACCAGCGGTCGATCTCGATTGGTTGTGCTACTTCGTCAGGCCAGATTTCGATGGTTAGGGTTGAAAACGCGGCCGATTGCGACAAATATTGCATACGCCCTTTGATAACTTCGATTTCACCTTCAAGCCGACTTAGCTCAATGTTGACCGCCAAGGCTTCTTCTACGTTTTCAGTATCATCTAGGAAGGCGCGCACACGGTCGGCCGTAGCCTCTAGGTTTTTAAGCCGTGCACCTAAATCGACAAACTCATCGGTGACATCTTGACCAGAAGAAGACTCATTGTTGACCTCTAGAGCCAGAGTTTTGATGTCAGTTCCCATCTGTGAAAAATTTTCGGCCGGGAATCGAATAGTCAATGTGCCGCGCACGCCGCCACCATATTGGAAAGAATTGCTTGAAACGACCCAACCGCCCATCGCATTGACCAAGTTGCTAATTTCCTCAATGGTTTTTTCAGTATCAACAACAGTAATTGACAAATTGCCGGTGCGGATGATCAAACGCTCTTGGGCCTGTGCGGTTTGATCTCCATCTTGTGCTGGTGCTTCAATTGGGGCAGGGGCTGCAATGCCGTCACTTACTTTTGCCCTAGACTCATTGTCACTATTATAAGCGACCTCAACTTCTTCGTAGGCCGCGTCTGCCTCTAATTGGGGTGCATAAGCTCCCGATGTCATCTGTGCGTTGCTACAGCCAAGTAAGGCAATAGCACAAAATAAAATTAAACTGAAAGATTTAAACTTGTTCATGACTGATCTCCAAAAATATTAGTTCTAGATGTAGAACGACAGCCCTGATGAATAAGTTCCTTTTTGTGATTTGCGGCTTTAAACTAAGAAATGGAATGTAGGCTCCTTATTTCTATTTGCTGCTACTTTCTTCCGGTGCATCGTACATGATCTTGCGAACTGGATAGTTCATTTCGATCCCATCTTCCACAAAACGGGCGTGGAGCCGTTTGATAATCAATGAGGTAAGCCGTTTAGAGGCAGCCTTACTCTTAGCATAGTGCCAAACCCAGAAGTTAATATTTGAGTCCCCAAACGATTCAAACCCAAACTGAGGCTGACGGTTTTTGACCGCATCGTGTGATTCTTCAATAACCGCTCGCATGACCTCGAGCGACACTTTTTCAACCTTTTCTAGATCGCTTTCATAGCTAACACCAGCATGTATGATGACTGAAATCTCACGAACCGGGGCATCGTAATTGGTGATGATGGCTGATACCAACGTTGAATTAGGGACGATGACCATGTTCCGCTGAGTCGTTTGGATACGCGTACTGCGCCAGCCAATCTCAACAACATATCCCTCTAATCCTTCTAGTTCAACGTAGTCACCAACCGCTACAACTTGGTCGGTTAAAACTTGAAGACCGGCAAAGAAGCTTTCAAGCGTCGGCTGGAGGGCAAGCGCCACGGCTAAACCACTCAGCCCTAAGCTGGTCAGCATCGGGGTGATCGGGATCTCAAAGCTGTCGAGTAATACGAGCAGGCCGCCGATGTAGATGGCTATTGTCAACACTCGATTGATGAGCGGTGCAAAGGTGTCGTCTAAGGTTGTTTTGGTCCGTTTGGCAACGGTGTTGGAATACCAACTGAGTATGATCGACCCTGTCCGGGCAATGGTGAAGGTGGCAAACAGAATCACCATTGCAATCGCAATTTGGCCGATGCGCTTTTCAGTCTCGGCCGTTTCTGCGTACCCTTGCACTGATTGATAGGTAATTACCACAATCGAGATCAGTGTAAGCGGAATGACGGCCGAGTCTAAAATTTGAACAACCAAAAGGGTGTACGGATTTTTTCCAGCGCGTCGTGCCAGCCATTTCAGCAGATATTTGATCCCCCAAGCGAGAATAGCGATTAGAAAAAGAGTTAAATTAATCGATGTTAGATTGAGAGATTGGATGAGTTCAAACATAGGTTATTTCGAAGCGAGTTTGGGCGCGATCAGTGTGTGTGACCTTTAGCATAGCAAGGAGGGAATATCGATATGCCTCAATATTTTACAATTTTGTCTTACAACCGCCCACGTAGACAGCCTCTAACGTTTAAATCTTGACCCTATTTTTACTATGTCGATGACTTTTACAGACTTGAACAGCCAGCAATCGAATTGTAAGAGCCTGTTTCAATGTTCTTTTCATCCAATGAACAGTCAAAAGCGGTATGCTAAACTCATTCAGTTGTATTTCTAAAATATATTTCTAAAACCATTATTCGGAGAATGAAGACCGATGTCTGAAGATTTTGTATTCCGTGGCACCATTGCTGAGCTTGACCCTCAATTGCATGAGCTGCTTGAGCGTGAACGTATCCGTCAAGAAAAAACGATCATTTTGATCGCTTCTGAAAGTGAAGCCCCTGAAGCTGTAGAAGAGGCGATGGGGAGTAAGTTTGGCAATATTTATGCTGAAGGGTATCCGCGTGAGAGCAGTCGGCGTCAAACTGAAGAGGATATTCTCGATTTTGAACAAGAGCTGGCGCGGTATCGGCGCAACAGTGATCCGCGTTATTACAAAGGTGTTGAATATGCGGACGTAGTTGAGGCGTTGTGTCGCCGACGTGCAGCCGAGCTTTTTGCTGCCAACGGGGTTAAGCCTGAAGATATGTACGTTAATGTACAGCCTCTTTCAGGTGGCCCAGCCAACTCCGCTTTGTATACGGCCATCATCAAACCGGGCGACACGATCATGGGGCTTAAATTATCAGATGGGGGGCATCTTTCCCATGGTGCGCCAGTTAATCGATCAGGAACCATTTTTAACTCAGTGAGTTATGTGGTTGATCCTGAAACGGAACAGCTCGATTATGAAGAAATCCGTGAGATGGCGTTGGAAGTCAAGCCCCAAGTCATTGTCGCCGGATTTTCCGCCTATCCACGTGTTATTAATTGGGACGCATTCAAAGCAATCGCCGACGAAGTTGGTGCGCATTTCCATGCAGATATCGCCCATATTTCAGGTTTGGTTGCGGCCGGACATCATCCATCACCGATTGGGATCGCTGACAGCGTAATGACCACAACGCATAAATCTTTGTGTGGACCACGTGGCGCGATGCTCATGACCCATCGCAAGGAGATTGGACTGAAGATCGATAAAGCGGTTTTCCCTGGCGAACAAGGTGGTGCGCACTTTAATACGATTGGAGCATTGGCACTGGCCCTAAAACTTGCACAGTCGGATCAGTTTGTGGCTTTGCAAGATCGCATCATGCGAAATGCAACCCGTTTAGCAAATAAGCTGGCTGAGCAAGGCCTGCGCATTGTGGGTGGTGGCTCTGAGAACCATCTGCTTTTGGTCGATGTAACCGGCACAAAAAATCACTACGGATTGTCTTTAGAAGGGGATTCGGCTGCACGCATCCTCGATGTGGCGGGCATTGTGACCAATCGAAATACGATTCCTGGAGATCGTTCGGCATTTATTCCATCTGGGCTGCGATTGGGGACCGTTTGGATTAGCCAAAAAGGGTTTGGAGACGGTGAAATCGATAAATTGGCAAAAGCGATTGGCACAATCGTTAACGCGGCTGTGCCGCTTGAATATGGTGGCCCTGTGCGTAAGCGGATTCGGCGTACAAAAGTTAGTCATGAGGCATTGCAAAAAGCGCGTGCGTTGGTACATGAGCTAACGAAACAGCCAGATGAAGTGATTGACGAATCAGCAACAGTGCTAAAGGTGCGTGGTTCGGCTACTAGTGCGTTTTTAAGCCAAGCTGTTGGTGGTGATATCGTCTCTTTGGGTGGCAGGATTGGCCCGATTATCATCGGAAATGGGAAACGGTTGCCGGTCACTATCAAGAGAGAATCGGCCGATGTTTATTGGCTGCGCTTTAAAGATGGCGCGTCAGCTGCGGCCGCCAAGCTGTTTTTGCAGGATTTGTCAGATGGGTACATTTTGATCGGTCGAGATGCGTATGGCAAATTGGCAGGTCCGGTCGTGGTTGAGTATGGCGAAAACAGCGATCTGGAAGCACCTGAAGATAGTGCAATTGTCAGCACAAAACCTTTCTATGTTGGAATGGGTGAAAGCCAAGGTGATGCGTTACCCGAATTTGATTTTGCGGCCGTATCTGGGATTCAAGCTGGTTCAGCAATATCAGATTCTTTGGTCGCGGCTGGAGCTGTATTTTCGGCCGATGGCGTTGTAGCTCACTATGGTGATATCGACGTTGAATTTGCAGCGATTAAAAACGGTGCAGCTCTAATCGATCAAAGCACAAAATCGGTATTTGTTGCAGATGGTCCTTATGCACGTGATTTTGTCGATGCGGTTTATACCAATGAAGTTGCTCGTCTGAAAGTAGGTGACTCTAATCTAGGCTTTTTGCTGACCCCTTCAGGCGGTGTGCTCGATATGGTCACGGTACGACGCACGGCCGAGGATCAATATGTCATTATCGGCAACGATGAAAAAGCGGCCGTGGTTGGTAAATGGCTGGCAGCTGTGGATGCTGGTACAGTGCAAATTGATCCCGCAAACCCAAGCGCTAAAGTGATGAGTTGCAATTGTTATGAGGCGTCAGCCGCCTATGTCTCAGCGGCTGATGACAAAGCGAACTGGGTTATGTTGTCGCTACAAGGGCCAAAAGCGGCCGCTGTACTTGAGCAAGCTGGGATGGGCGACTACGCTATTTCTGGTGGTAGTGTCGGCCGGAGTGATGGTTTTGAGCTCATGGTGCCTGCGTCTAATGCAGCCCTCGTTTGGGACGCGTTAGTCGGTGTGGGTGCTACTCCAACCGGATATGTTGCGGTTGATCGTGCTCGAACAATTGCTGGCATAGCTGCCTCTGGATATGAAGTTGGTGGAACACACCAAATCAACCCTGATAGCGCTTGTTATGGCAATAGTGTGAAGCTGTGGAAACCGTTCTTTGTTGGCCGTGACGCGTATATTAAGGTCTTTGAGTCACCCAAGAATACGATCGTACGTTTTAGTATGACGGCTTCAGAAGGGACTCCGGCCGTAGGGTCAGCGGTATTTGATGGTGATAAAGAAGTAGGTTCAATCACCAGCATCGCTTTAAATGCTGATGGGAAATCTCTGACCGGTATGGCATATGTGCCGCTTAAATACCGTCGAACCGGTAGTAAACTCTCAGTTCAAATGGATGGCAAACAGGTTCCAGCACCTACTATTCGCCGATTTGGGTAGTTTAAGCAACCAAGTTGGGTAGCGGTATAAAACAAAAAAGCGGGTTGATTTCAATTTTAGTGAAATCAACCCGCTTTTTATTTGTGCTGCTTAGTTTTGATTGCTAATCGCTTGATTGCTTTTCGCGCAGTTGCTCAAGCTTATGTTTGGTTTCTCTCCACGTGATTTTTGAAAGGCCCAGCTTTTCACGGATGAGATCTTGATCAACACCATTGCGCATGTCGTTTAGGGCTGAGACCCAACGCAGATTTTCAAATGAAAGTAAGCTTGGCTCAAGACCGGCTTCTGAGCCGATATCTTTCAAAATATACTCTAAGTTTCGTGGGGTGCAGGTGAATAGCTCGCCTGTAAGCTTGTATTGAGTGATGTATTCATCAACGGCCGTAACCCATTCTGGTTCAACAGCGATACGTCGCTCTTTATAAACCATGCGTGGATTGGTGTAGCGAATGAATACTTGAGGGGCTTCCATATCTTCTCGCTCAATGTGTTCGAGCTGTAGCCCTTTCGCCTCTCCCTTTTTGACAGCAGCCTGTAGCAAAAGATTGATCAGGACGTATGGTCGAGCGTCTAATTTCCGTTTTTCCCCAGTAATCGTCTCGCCCGTGCGCCATGCGGCCGCAACCGCCTGAGCTTTTTCAACTTCTTCTGGTGTTGGAATCGTAGGTAATGGACTGCTGACACTCTTTTGAGCGACACCAGTTGCAGGGTCGAGCATGACGACATCATTTCGATTGAGCCAAGAAAAGAATACTTTGAGGGTTGTTACCCGACGAGAGTATGTTTTGGGGCTGCAGGGGACTCCGCGCTCATACTGTAACCAGTTAAGAAATTTGTTTAAATCTTCAGTATCAATTTCACCAATCGGCTTGTTGCCTAAATATTTATATAACAAGCGAACATCGCTCAAAAATGACTTAACTGTATTATTTGCAAACCCTTCCCCTTTCATGTGAACTTCAAAAGCGGTCATCGCTTCAGGTAAAAGGGTGTTTTTATTGATTTTCTGAGGTTCAAACAGGGCATTGGTACCTTCCGTGCTGTCAGGAAGTGTGTCTTGCTGAGATTCCACTATTTTTTTCTCCTTGTATGTCTTTTGGTACGGTGTCATGTTTGTAGGCATAACACTTGTGCTAAGAAAATAAAGACATATTCCTCTACATTGTATTTGTTAAAAGCCTCATCACAGCATGAAACGTTACGGGTATTAACCTGTAAGGGTTGCGCTGCTTTACACGGGTGATAATAAAAAATTCGATAATAGACGCCCGGTAGATGAGTTTTCCAACTATTTGATGCCAACCACGATTAAGATTGATTGTCTTTTTGAGACGTATAGACTTAATACTGGCTACACGGCCGATAATCTGATCAATATGGTGTGGGGGGTCGAGGGTTATATTCCGATCACCTTTTGTACGGATTTCTCGGTTACTTCGTGAGACTACCCGGTGGGTTAAAAAGCCCTCATTGCTTTTGATCGTAATAATATCCCCTTTTTTTAAGGTTTCCAAATCTACTGGTTCAAGAATTACCTGATCATTTTTCTCAAGAAGCGGGGCCATGCTGTTGCTAATCACCATGAGGGATGGTGATTCACCAGATTGTAATGCTTCAAGAAGTAGTTCAGCAACTAGATTTAGATCGGGCGGAACAGCTGAACTATTTTTGATAAAGTTTTTTGTCACGGATATAGGTATCAACCAAAGCCTGAACCAAATAGCGGACAGAGGACTGTGCCGCATACTGTTGACGCAACCATGTTGATGATAAATGAATAGATGGCCCAGTCAACCTGTCTATTTTACCGGAAAATTGGGAATTCTTTGACTCTGAAAGTGAGATTTCCGTGTCAACTCCGGGGCGATCTAACACGGCGAGACGGCACTGCTCTAATATCTCGGCCGGTTTGTACCAATTTGGGAAAGTGTGAAGTGAATCGCCGCCAATGATGAGCCACAAATTTGATTCAGGGTATTTTTCTTGAATGAGAGGGAGTAAGGTTGCGGTGTAGTGAGGCTGCGGCCGGAGAGCATCTGTCGTGTCAAGGGTAAATGCTGGGTTATCTGCTATGGCCAGACGGGTCATTTCAAGCCGGTGATCAACTGCTACCCGTGTTGATTTGTGAGTAGGATCACCAACCGGCAAAAAAATGACTAAGTCTAGCCCCAGCTCAAGCATCGCATTTTGTGCCAAAATCAGGTGCCCATTGTGCGGAGGATCAAACGTACCGCACATGAGCCCGATCTTTTTATGCTTGTTATTCTGCTTTAAATTCTCCATTTTAGGGTGATTGCTTCGCTTCCGAGGTTGTTTTTCCCACGGCCGCGAAGCAATAGAAGCTGCAGGAGATTACTTTACTCGCCCCATTCAAGCTCTTCCTTTCCGATGCGAACCTTATCACCTGGTTGTACACCCGCCTTGACCATTGCTTTGGTGATGCCCATGCTTTCAAGAATGCGCTGGAAGCGGCGTAATGTGGTATCGAACTCGAAATAGGTCATCGATGCGACTCGTTCAATTCGAACCCCACGAATGCGCCAAGCATGTTCTTCGCGCTCAATAGTAAAGTGCTCTTCATTTACTGTTGGCTGAATGATGACTTCTTCATCATAAGGATTAAAATCAGGGTCAGGAATGTCCTGCACCATTTGAAAGATTTTAAACAGCATTTCACGTAATCCCAGCTTTGTAACAGAAGAAATCGCCATGAACTGGTAACCGCGTTTGATAATTTCTTCTTCAAGGATTGGTTCCCAAGCCATTGCGTCAGGTAAGTCCATTTTTGTGAGGACGACAAGCTGTGGCTTATTTTCAAGGCCGGCATCATACAAGGCTAGCTCTTGATTGATAGCTGCGAAATTCTCAAGTGGGTCACTCGCACTCCCATCAATTAGGTGAACCAAGACTTTTGTGCGCTCGATATGCCGTAAGAAGGTATGGCCTAAACCTGCGCCTGATGAGGCCCCTTCGATTAAACCGGGAATATCTGCAATCACGAGGCTGTCATATTCACCGATATTGACCACGCCCAAATTGGGTACGAGTGTGGTGAATGGGTAGGCTGCAATTTTGGGTTTGGCGGCACTGACCACAGAAAGCAGGGTTGATTTGCCTGCATTTGGTAATCCGACCAGTCCAACATCAGCAATTAGTTTCAGCTCAAGCGATACCCACATTTCAGTACCAGGTTCACCACGCTCAGCCATATGTGGTGCACGGTTTACACTGCTAACGAAGCGAGCATTGCCTCGGCCGTGAATGCCTCCGTTGAGCACAACGACTTCATCATCTTCTTTGATGAGTTCTGCCAACGCTACGCCGGTCTCCCGATTGCGCACGACTGTGCCGGGGGGCACTTCGATATATAGGTCCTCGCCATATGCGCCAGATTGCTGCTTACGACCGCCGTTCTTACCCGGTTCAGCCCGATAATGGACTTTGCTTTTAACCGGGTTAAGGCTGTTCATGTGCTTGTTGACTTTAAAAATAATGTGACCACCACGACCACCATCCCCACCATCGGGGCCGCCCAACGGGACATATTTTTCCCGTCGGAAACTGATCATGCCGTCGCCGCCATCACCACTTCTAATAAATATATTCGCTTCATCTTGGAACATTGACCCAATTATAACCGTTTGATGCCCCTATGACTTTTTTCTCTTAAATTTTAGACAAAGAATAGGCGATGATCGTCTTCGACTGGTAGAATTTAGAAATGTCTGAACGCGCCCAAAATATTTTGACAATTTCATTGGTAATTTTGTTGCCTATCATGGCTTTTGTTGCCGGTTTTATGACCAATGAAGTTTTTGATGTGCCTTTACCGTTTGCGGATCAACCAGATCAGCCTGTAAGTGACGCAGATTCGGCCGGATTTGATCTGTTTTGGGAGGCGTGGGGACATATTGAAACAACTTACATTGGCGAAGTTCCTAGCGGCCGGAACCTAACTTATGCAGCTATCCAAGGAGCCTTGGCCGGATTAAATGACCCTTATTCCCGATTTTTAGAGCCTGTTGTCCGCCAAGAAGAGATCGTTTCTTTGTCAGGCAATTATGGCGGAATTGGCGTATATGTAAATCGTAATGAAATCGGCGAGGCATGGCTAATCCCTATCCCAAACAACCCTGCGGCCGAAGCTGGGGTCGAAGAAGGGGATATTTTGTTAGAGATCAATGGTGAGACAGTTTCGGGGGATCTTGCCGTTTCACAAATTGATCAGCTGCTGCGTGGTGAGGTTGGTGACGACCTTGTTTTGACTTTAGATCGAGATGGACAAATCATTGAGATTGAAGTTGAAATCGGCCAAATTCTCGTTCCTTCGGTTTTTGCACGTATTTTGCCAGAGGCTCCTCAAATTGGATATATACAGCTTTCCCGATTTAGTGGTGAGACGGCGGGGGAGCTAGAAGATGCAATTGTTGAATTTGAAAGCAATGGGGTAGAAGGCATTATTCTTGATCTCCGTGGAAACGGCGGGGGACTGCTTGATGCTTCAGTAGAAGTTGCTGATCATTTTTTAGATGATGGTGTGATTCTGCGGCAGGAGAGCAGGTCTGAAGGTGAGAAGCTTTACAATGCAAACAGCAACTCTGTTGCCCCAGTGATCCCTACAGTCGTTTTAATTGATGCCGGTACCGCTAGCGCGGCCGAAATTGTGGCTGGAGCTTTGCAGGACCGCTCCCGGGCATTATTAATCGGAACAAAGAGTTATGGTAAAGGCTCTGTGCAGCTCGTATATGATTTATCGGACGGGTCGTCAATTCATGTGACATCGGCTCGCTGGTTCACTCCCAATGGAACTCAGCTTGATCAGCAAGGGCTTTTACCGGATGTTTCGGTTGATCTAGTTGCGGCGAGTGAAAATCCAAACAAAGATTTTTTCATCCAAGCTGGAATTGAAAATCTTTCAAAAATTTTAGAAGCAGCCAACTGATCGAATGATCTGGATTCATAGATTCCCGAGTCGATCAGGCGGTGGCCAATTTTACGGCTATCCGCTAAAAGCTTTATTACATAGGAAAATGCAATGAATAATAGGAATTCTGGATTTATGAACACAATCACGGGCGGTGTGATTGGTGTTCTTTTACTGGCGCTAACGTCTGGGCTGTCGTTTTATAGCGGTATTGTTTTTGAACGTTCTCAAGTAAACACAGCTGTAAGCGCAAATGTCAATACTGAGACTGAGGTGGTAACAGTAGAAGTCACTCGGGTTGTTGAGAAAATTGTAGAGGTTGAAGTTCCCGTAGCTGCTAGTGAATCCAATAGCGATAATTCGGCAGCAGCTGAAGATGCTGAAGTCGAAGCAACTGAAAGCACCGATGATAGCGGTGATGCAGAAGTGAGCATCCCTGTTGTGCCTGAGCAGGATGAAGTACCACCGACCCCAACACCTGAACCATCCGGACCACCGATTACGAATCTAGATGAAGAGACGTTGGCGTTGTTTTACGAAGCATGGAATATTGTTGAAGAGAACTTCGATGGTAATCTGCCTGATCAAGATACGATTAACTACGCTTTGCTCGAAGCCGCCTTAGGCACGTTGGGGGATGTTAATACACGCTTTTCTGAACCTGCCGTTGCTGCTCAGTCTCGTCAAGATATGACCGGATCTTTTGAAGGGATTGGGGCATTTGTTAACGAAAATGATGATGGGCTGATTTACATTGTCCGGCCGATGTCTGGGCGACCTGCGGCCGAAGCTGGTTTAAAAGCCAATGACATTATTGTTGAAGTTGATGGTGAAAATATTGTTGGGCAGTCGATTGATGAAGTCATTTCAAAAGTACGCGGACCACGTGATTCTGTCGTCGTTTTAGGTGTAGCTCGTGAAGGCGAAACAGAATTAATTGAAATTACGATTACCCGTGCACGCATTGAAATTCCCACAGTTGAGTCAGAGCTGCTCGATGGGGATATCGGATACATTCAGCTCACCCAATTTAACAGTGTGGCTACAGATCAAATTACCGAAGCGGTTCAAGATTTGCTCAATCAAGGAGCAACTTCCTTAGTTCTTGATGTACGTGACAATCCAGGTGGATTTCTAGTGACCGCAGTTGAGATTGCTGACCTGTTTATGCCGGAATCAGTCATTTTATTTCAGAAGAATAACGATGGTTTAGAACGCACCTATGAGTCTGAGACTGGTGATATTGGGGAAGAGATCCCTATGGTCTTATTGGTTAACTCAGGTAGCGCGAGTGCGTCTGAGCTAATCGCGGGTGCCTTTAAAGATACGGAGAGAGCGATAATTATTGGCGAAAATTCATTTGGCAAAGGCTCTGTACAGAATTTGTATAATTTGTCTGATGGATCTGAGTTACGCGTAACAATCTCTCGTTTCTATTCGCCTAATGATGTTGTGATTGACAAAATCGGCATCTCACCTGACATTGAAGTTGTTTTGCCTGATGGTGTGCTTTTCGGGTCTGAAGAAGATAACCAGCTTAATGCAGCAATTGATTATTTGTTAGATAATTAGGGAAGATGCAGAGTACAATTGCTGTAGGATGTTTTATCCTGCAGCAATTGAGAAATCATTTGTTTTCTTAAACCTGTAATTTACTTCTATCAATCAACTATCGTGGACGGCAATTGCATCAGGTAATTAGCCCCTTGAATCATGAACCAAACTGGCGAAAAAATAGTAAGCAAAAATCGACGAGCGCATTATGATTATCACTTAGGTGAGCGGTATGAAGCTGGCTTGGTTTTGACCGGAACAGAAATCAAATCGATCAGAAATAGTAAAGCGGACTTAAAGCGCGCATATGCACGGCCGGATAATGGTGAGGTATGGATCATCGATTTGCATATTTCGCCGTATGAACAAGGCAATCGTGAGAATCATGAGCCAGAGCGGCCGCGTAAGCTCCTGTTGAACCGCCGTGAGATATTCAAGATTGAGAAAGCACTCAACGATAAAGGGGCTACGCTCATCCCAACTCGTTTGTATCTCAAAAATGGACTAGCTAAGGTTGAAATCGCAGTAGCAACCGGTAAAAAGAATTATGATAAGCGCCAAGCTGTGGCAAAGAAAGATGCGAATCGGCAGATTCAGCGAACTTTAAAAGATAGAAATCAGTAACTTGGCTAAAGCTTGTTAACATGAGCTGATAACAAAAAAGCCCTTAGCTACTTCTTCAAAAAAGTAGCTAAGGGCTTTTTGATTTGTTTGCTAGCTAAGCGTTTTAATTGCTTGCTATTTCACCAACGAGGACGACATCACCAGTTCTTTGGGCACTACCACCGACCGGTTCTACCGAAACACCAATTGTATCGAATATGGACAAAGGTGAGGGGCTTTTAACAACAAGGATGTTTTTGCCTTCCGCATTAACTGTAAAGGTTTCAGCCGTATCATGCTCTGTGCCACGAATGAGCAACACTTGATAAACTTCTTCGCTTTCAAGCTGAGGCAGATCACTGACCAACAAAATAGCGACATCGCTATTGGGGTTAAAAACAATGGTTGCGGAAGATTCAGGAGATCTTGCAGTTCCACCAATGTTGATCGCTTCAGAATCTACAGAAGAAAACAAATCTAGGATCTCGTTTTGGGCTGCGATGCGCTCTTCAAGCGCTGAATTTCTACTCAGTAGCCCGTCATTGTCTGATAAGAGCCCGGCAACCTGTGTTGCAACTTCATCTCGACTAAGTTGAGCCGTGTCTGCTAACTCCTGAAGCTGCTGATTTTGTTGCAGTACTTCAGTGAGCTGATTTTCATAGGTTGTGACAAATCCATTTGCCGCATCTAGCTCTTGATTAAGAGTCACCATCTGTTGTTCCAGCTCAGCCTTGGCAACTCTGTTTGCATCTAATTCGTCTCTTAATGCTTGATTTGTGTTGCTTACTGTGCCTAATCGAGCGCCCAGCAGCCCAGTTAAACCAGCCAAGATTAAGGCTGAAGCAACCAAGCCAACTCCGAACGAGGGTTGTCTAAAAACGTTATCGAATATTTGAGTAACGGAACGAAGTTTTTTCTTTTGAGGAATTCGGGCTTTAAAGACTTGCGTTGTTGATGGTGAGATCAGAAAGCGTGCTTGGGCATTGGCTTCAACTCGCTTAAAAAGCATTTCTTCAGTTTTAGCGGAAGGCATGATTGGCTCTTGTAAATAAGCGAGCGAATCGGTGACGTCACTAAACATCTGTAACTCTAAGGCCAATTCGGGATCTTCAGCAATCAGTTTATCAAGCTCAGCTTCTTCACTAGATGTTAAACCACCTAGTGTTAATACGGCAAGATGATCGGCCGCATTTTCAGCTGTTATTGTTTTGTGAATTTCGTTTTGGTTTGAACCGTTTATGTCCATTATTCGTTCATCCCCCGCTCTTCAAGAAGAGCATGGAGTTTTTTTAGGGCGAGCCTGGCACGTGTGTTAATGGTGCCAAAAGGTATATTCTGTTCTGCTGCAATTTCTCTGCGCGTTTTACCCTGAAAATAGATCCAGATGATTACGTTCATTTGGTCTGGTGGTAATTCATTAATGACTGATCGGATTTCACGATGGCGAACTTCTGCCCAAGCTAAATCTGCGACATCATCATCTAATGCGTGAGTTTCTTCTCCAGCTTCAGATTGAGTTTGTTCATCAAAAATCGGCTGTAATGTAACGCGCTTGTTTTTCCGCAATGCGTCAATCGACAAGTTGCGCCCGATTCCAAACATCCAACTAGTGAATCTACCTTTGGATGAGTCAAACTGAGCCGCATTCTGCCAAATTCGCCAGAATGTTTCTTGTGCAATATCTTCAGCGAGCGCTCGATTTCCTACAATTTTGTACGATAACCCGAGAACGGCCGATGCATATTTGTCATATAGTGTGCGAAACGCAACGACGTCACCATAATCTCTAATAGCGATCATAAGGTCGCTATTTTCGACGGATTCGTCACTTGTTGTCTGAACTGCCTTTTTTGTTTCTACAATTTCCAAAAAACTGGACTCCAAAAAATTGATTGCAGTATAAGTTATACGGCATATTACCTAAATTGTATGTATCTGGATTTTAATTGGCCAGGGAAACTTTACAATAACTTGACCAACCCTGTGTCATTTGATATATTCCCGGCCGTTATGAAAAACAACAGCCAGAAAAATTTCGCCCAAAAACCAGTTAGCAAGAAGAGCAAGAAGCTTATCAGGATTTAAGAATCTGGCATTTTTTGTTGTAACTCACCTAACAATAATCACAAGCTCCGCCAGATAAGGCGGGGCTTTTTTTTTGCTCAATTACCTATATCAAAATATCAAAAATCAAATGAACGACTTCATAAAAAATATCAATCGAAAGCAATTGAAGAAGAGCCAAAAGCGGTGTTTGAAACGCCCCCCCGGTATCCTTGCCTGAGAATAATGCACGTCATTATATTTTTAAAGCGGATTCCGAGATAGGAATCCGCTTTTTTTGTGCCAAATTTTAGTAATTTTAGCCCCCCGAACCCTAAAAATTATTTAAAAGAGACAAAAGAGAGTACGAATGAGTTTAGAAAAATTTTCAGTTATTGAATCAACCCTGCGGGAAGGCGAGCAGTTCGTCAATGCGTTTTTTACAACTGATCAGAAAATCCGTATTGCCCAACTACTTGATCAATTTGGGGTTGAGTACCTTGAATTGACCTCACCATACGCATCTGAAAGCAGCTTTAGGGACTGCTGCATCATCGCTGATTTGGGTTTGAAAGCTAAAACGCTTACCCACACTCGCTGCCACCTTGATGATGCAAAACGTGCCATCGATACGGGGGTCGACGGAATTGATGTTGTGATTGGGACTTCATCTTATTTGCGTGATTTTAGCCATGGCAAGAGCATTGACGGCATTATCGAAGTGGCTCAAGAAGTTGTGTCATGGATTAAAAGCCAAGGTGTCGAGGTGCGCTTTAGTACGGAAGATAGTTTGCGTTCGTCTCGGGAAGATATTTTCCGAGTTTATGAGGCGGTAGACGCTTTGGGCGTTGATCGAGTTGGGATTGCGGATACGGTGGGAATCGGTACACCGCGTCAAATTTATGATTTGGTGCACGAGCTGCGCGGCCGGATTTCGGCCGATATCGAGTTTCATGGCCATAATGACTCAGGGTGTGCGATTGCTAACGCTTATGCTGCACTAGAGGCCGGGGCGACACACATCGATACGAGTGTGTTGGGCATCGGTGAGCGAAACGGAATTACTTCATTGGGCGGCTTGGTGGCTCGTTTATATGCGACTGATTCCGCATTGGTCGAAAAATACGATTTGCCATTACTCAAAGAGCTCGACTCATTGGTCGCGGAGCTTGTGGGAGTTGAAGTGCCGTTTAATAACTACATTACCGGCTTTTCAGCATTTACCCATAAAGCGGGCATTCATGCCAAAGCGGTTCTGAACAATCCATCTACCTATGAAGCTTTGAAACCGGAAGATTTCGGACTGACTCGTTATATCCATGTCGCTCATCGACTAACTGGCTGGAATGCGGTCCGTAATCGGGCTGAACAGCTTGGGATCGACCTGACAGATAGTCAAGCAAAAATGTTGACCGAAAGAATTAAATCGATGGCTGATGACAGAGTATTGACTCTAGACGATGTCGATTCGTTGATCCGTCGCAATCTGCGTCAAGCGGAATCGGCCGAACCAGAAATTATTTAAGAAAGGAGAATTGATATGTCTAATATGACTTTATCTGAGCAGATTATTTCCCACAAAGTGGGGCGGCCGGTGATGGCTGGAGAATTGGTCGTGGTCGAGCCCGACACCGCTATGGGGCATGACTCGCTCTCACCCGGCGTTGTGCGCATCATGAAAGACCAGTTGGGTGTGCAAACTGTGGCAGACCCAGACCAGATTGTATTGGTGATGGATCATGTGGCACCCGCTTCAACGGTGGGTACGGCCGACAGCCAGAACTTCATTCGGGCGTTTGCTCGTGAGCAGGGGATTCGGCTATTTGATGTCGGCCGAGGCATCTGCCATCAGGTGTTGGTCGAAGAGAAAATTGCCCGGCCGGGGACAATTGTGGTTGGTACAGATTC
The DNA here is from genome assembly GCA_045105475.1 of Anaerolineae bacterium. Taxonomy (GTDB): domain Bacteria; phylum Chloroflexota; class Anaerolineae; order Promineifilales; family Promineifilaceae; genus WTJY01. The sequence goes on along the minus strand of JBGCDP010000040.1, from coordinate 8,684 downwards.
ACATTCAACCAGCTACGGTGCCGTTGGAGCTTTTGGTTCTGGGATGGGTTCAACCGATATTGCTCTTGTGTGGGCGACGGGCAAAACCTGGCTGCGGGTTCCTGAGACGCTGCGTGTGCAGGTTTCTGGTCGCTTTCGGTCGGGTGTAGATGCCAAAGATTTGGCTTTGAAATTGTGTCGTGAACTTACCATTGGCGGAGCAACCTACATGACCATTGAATATCATGGGATGGATTGGATGCCGCTTAACGGCCGTCAGACTTTGGCCAGCATGGCAATTGAGCTGGGTGCTAAAGCCGGTATTTTTCCACCTGATGGGGTTGTGGCTGATCTTTTTGATGTGCCTGAATGGCTGTATGTCGATCCGAATGCAACCTACGCCCGGACGCTAGAAGTTAATCTAGATGAATTAGAGCCGCAGATTGCTATTCCAGATTCAGTTGATGATGTGACCGATTTGTCTGAGGTGACAGGGCAAAAAATCGATGTGGTCTTTTTGGGGACATGCACCAACGGCCGATATGAGGATATGCGGGCTGCGGCCGATGTCTTGCAAGGGCAACAGATCAATCCGAACGTGCGTTTATTGGTGACGCCAGCTTCGCGGGAAGAGTTACAAAAAGCGATTGTCGATGACACCCTCAATATCTTGCTGGCAGCCGGTGCCACACTGACAACTCCCGGCTGCGGCGCCTGTATGGGCCGCCATCAGGGAACTCTGGGTGAAAACGATATTTGTCTTTCAACTGGTAATCGGAATTTTAAAGGGCGCATGGGGCACCCCACTTCGCAAATCTATTTATCATCCCCAACTGTCGCGGCGGCCTCTGCCATCGTAGGTGAAATTACAGACCCAAGGAGTCTTGCTGTCAGCCAATAGCTGAAGGCTTTGAAAAATCATGTCAATTATTTGGAAATTTGGTGCAGACGTAGACACAGATCAGATTGTTCCCGGCCGATATGCCCCCTATATGCGGCCGAACGACGAATTGGGAGATGCCGCTTTTATTGAAGCGCGTCCTGATTTCAATAAAGGTGCAGTACCCGGTGACATTATCGTTGCAACAGATAATTTCGGTTGTGGCTCATCACGCGAATATGCTCCGCAGGCATTAAGACGCCGCCAAATCGGCGCGATCTTCGCCAATAGCTTTGCCCGTATCTTCTATAGAAATGCGGTCAATCTAGGAATCCCCGTTTTTGATGATGCTCGCTTGGTTGAATTACTGCAACAGGGTGAAGAAGCATCGCTAGACTTAGCTGGAGGGACATTGATTATCGATGGTGAAGTTCATGAGCTGCCGCCGACTCCCACTTTTGCGCAAGAAATAATCGATGCGGGTGGGATTGTGCCATATGTGCGTGAGCATGGGCGGTTTCCGGCTCAATAGCTAGTCAGTTTTTCAGCACAGTTGCTGGACCTGTGATTCAGCCTTTCAGTTAGTTGCCATACCGATATGGGTTGGCCGATGACCGCTAGCTGAAATGCTGATAACGAGCGAAGCAAGTGTGCAGAAATGCCAAAGTGCTAAAAAAATTATGAAACTATGTGTAATTCCTGGAGACGGGATTGGAAAGGAAGTCATTCCTGCGGCCGTACAAGTTCTTCAAAGCGTTCTACCTGAGCTGGAAACTGTTGCGGCAGAAGCCGGTTGGGAAACGTTTGAGAATACCGGGCATTCGGTACCGCCTGAAACGCTCGATCAAATTCAGCAGTGTGGGGCAGGGTTATTTGGAGCTGTGCAGTCGCCACTTCGAAAGGTAGAAGGGTATCGCAGTGCGATTTTGACAATGCGTCAAGAGCTGGGGCTGTATGCCAATATCCGGCCGGTGGTGAGCATTGCAGGAGTGACCCCCTCATCTGAAAAGCAGCTCGACATGATCGTTGTACGCGAGAACAGCGAAGGTTTGTATATCGGCCGGGAATCGAGCGATGGCGAGACGGCCGTAGCTGAACGGATCATTACTCGAACCGCCAGTCGCCGAATCGCCCAACGAACTGTCGAACTGGCCAAAGCTCAAAATCGGCGCAAGATCACGATCGTCCATAAAGCCAACGTTCTTCCATTAACAGACGGGCTTTTTCGGGATAGTGTACGCGCAGTGATTATTGAATCTGGCTTGAATATAGAAGTGGATGAGCTTCTTATTGATGTTGCGGCTTTAAAGATGGTGGGTGAGCCTGAGCGGTTTGACTTGGTGGTAACAACCAATCTGTTTGGAGACATTTTGTCAGATGCGGCCGCACATTGGGGTGGTGGCCTAGGGCTGGCTCCTTCGCTTAATTGGGGAGATAGTGTAGCGGTGGCTGAACCTGTGCATGGTTCAGCACCAGATATTGCTGGCCGTGGCTTGGCGAACCCGATTGCGGCTATTTTAAGTGGTGCGATGCTCGCCCGTTACATGTGGGATCGGCCGGAAGTTGCTGACCATATTGAACAGTCGGTGTCGGCCGTGATGCAGGCCGGTTTGCCTGCTAAAAATGTCACGGCCAAGGTTACGGATGCAGTTTTAGATGTGTTAAGACTAGGTGTTTAATCCAAAAACCGGTAACCATTTTCTATATTTATTCTGATTTCAAAACAAGGTGTGAGATGGCTCATTTAGCCACCTCACACCTTGTTTTTTTGTAGCTTGTTGATGCCTTGGCTTTTACTTTCTCTTCATGCAATTAGCCAGGAAGTCATGTCCGGTTTTTTAGTTATTTCGTTTATGATGACTGTAATCTCTCTATGAAAAAGGGGGACACACATCTCTTTTCCCTATCGAGATCAAATCGTTTCGGAGGCTGGGATGAGACTGTGCACACACTCTGCTGGCGTTATAAAAACTGGCACACTACTAAATCAAATGGATATTGGACGGATCATAGCAACACGCTATCGCATAGACCAAGTGATTGGTCATGGCGGTATGGGTGACATATATCTCGGCACAGATCTGGTTGAAAATCGCGATGTAGCGGTTAAACGGCTTAAAAAAGAGCTGATTCAATCAGATCCTGATGTGGTTGAACGTTTCCTACGTGAGGGAGATATTCAGCAGAGATTAACGCATCCTGCAGTTGTGCGTGTTTATGAAGCGCTCCAATTTGAAGATGATTATTTAATCGTTATGGAGTATGTGAAGGGGGGAACTCTTTCCGCACTCATGAAGCGCCAAGAGGGTGGAAAGCTGCCCTATAAGCAAGCGATTGAAATCGGGGTGAGTCTGACGGGTGCTCTGCAAGAGGCTCATGATAAAGGGATTATTCATCGTGATTTAAAACCCTCGAATATCATTATGACGATTGGTGGTAAACCAAGGTTAACTGACTTTGGTGCTGCCAAATTGCATAACTCGCAAAAGCTGACGGTTACCGGTATGGTGATTGGGACTTATTCATACATGAGCCCTGAATCATGTCGTGGACAAGAGGTCGACGGCCGGGCTGATGTATGGTCGTTTGGCATCTTGTTGTTTGAGATGCTAACGGGAACTCGGCCGTTTGATCAGGACAATCCGATGGAGCTGATGCTGGCAATTATGCGTGAGCCGCCAGCTGATATTCAACGCCTTAACCCTGATATTCCTGACCAAGTTGCTGACTTGATCTATCGGATGTTGGCGAAAGATATTAATCGGCGTATCCCGTCGATGGCCTTAATTGAGGCTGAATTAAACCGGATTCTAGACGGAAACGTAACGGGATATTTCACTTCACTGCATGCAAAACTCGCTTCCACTAGCGAACTGTTGGCTGTTCGTGAGCCAACCTTGCCTGATTATGGTCCACTTCTGGGTCGCCACGATGAGCGGTCGGCCGCTTTGAAATTAATCGCGGACCCTGATTGTCGCTTGATCACATTACAGGGTGCTGGGGGAATGGGCAAAACCCATCTTGCGGTTGATTTGGCTAAAACAGTCAAGAGTGATTTTCATGATGGCGTATTTTTTGTCAATCTAACTGATATAAAAAACCCTGATAATATTCTCGCCGCCATCGCTGCCTCGCTAAGGTTTCAGTTTTTTGGTTCAGAGAAACCAATTCAACAGCTGAATTCGTTTTTAACCAATAAAAACTTATTGTTGATTATTGATAATTTTGAACAGGTAATGGCTGGAGCTGATTTGCTCCCGATGCTTTTAAAAGGCTCCCCTGACGTTCAAATTTTGCTCACCTCACGTGAGCGAGTCAATTTGAAAGATGAACAGCGAGTAACTTTAGATGGGCTGTCGCCTGGAGAGTCGTTTGAACTATTTATTCAAACGGCACGTCGAATTCGGTCTGACTATAGTCCAAATTCTGAAGAGACGGTCGCAATCAAAGAAATCTGCCAGTTGCTGGACGGTTCCCCATTAGCAATTGAATTAGCGGCCGGGTGGGTCAATATGTTGACTGCGCCTGAGATTGTTGAAGAGATGGATGATGGGATGGGATTCCTAGAGTCCCATATTCGAGATGTGCCTGAAAGGCATCGAAGCATTCGGACTATTTCTGAAAATTCGTGGAAGCTGCTAAATGACTCTGAACGTGATGCCATGCGGCGTTTATCGGTTTTTCGGGGTGGATTTCAACGTGAAGCGGTTCGTAAAATTGTGGGCGCCTCTTTGCTGACGCTGAACAGTCTGATTGATAAATCGCTGTTACGCCGTTCGGCCGAAAGTGGCCTGTATAGCATGCAGGAGCTTTTACGCTGGTTTGCCGCCGAAAAGCTCCAGGAAATGTCGCCTGACGAAATCCTCGAAGTTAAAGAGGCGCATGCACACTACTATCTAGATTATTTGAAAACATTGACACCCAAGCTCGTGGGTGGTGGTCAAATTAAAAGCTTAGCTGGTATTGAAAAACACTTGGCTAATATTCAGTCTGCGTTAAATACGGCTATCGAAATCAAAAACGAAGGTTTGATTGAAGCCTGGATCGATGGCATGTATTGGTTTTATCTAATGCGCGGCCGCCAGCAAGAAGGAGTCAAAGCGATCCGCCGTGCCACATTTGCCAGCACAATTGGAGCCAAGAACGGACTCATTCAGGTTAAAATGATGTCTCGCTTAGGCGCTTACTCTCGTTTTATTGGTGAGTTTGATTCAGCTAAAGCGATCTTACAAGAGAGCCTAAAGCTAGCACGAGAGCTAAAAGTTCCAGAAGAAATATCTTTTGCGTTGTATCAGCTTGGTGCCGTGAGACCGGATGCAAGCGGATCTCCAGCGATGTGGCAGGAAGCGTTTGAAATCGCGGAAACGATCAGACATGGCTGGCTTATTGCAGAAATTGCGAACTGGTTGGCATTTTATAATTTCCAAACGGGCAATATTGATGACGCGATTAGCTGGCTGGAGCGGGGGCTTGAGGAGCGACGCAGACTGGGTGACTCATATGGGCTGGCTATTATTTTGACCAATCTTGGATTTGTTCAGATGCAGATGGGGGATTTGGGGAAAGCGAAAAAACTGTTGGAAGAAGCACTTCAAATCAATAAAGAGATTCGGAACTTTAATGGAATTGGGGCAGCTTGGAATAATCTGGCTTATATTGCCCTAAGTGAAGGTGAGATCGAAGAGGCTGAAAAAGCGGCAAATCAAGCCTTGGTTTATTACGATCAATCGGGCAACCATAGAGGGCGTGGGGAAGCATTAGGTAACTTGATTGGTGTGGATATACACAATGGAAATTACAATGCGGCCGAAGAAACTTGCCACGAATGTATTCAACTTTTTAGAGAGATGAAGCTGCCTGTTCACGCTTATGTAAAAGAACAAGGGCGTATCGCATTGGCGCGGAACTTGTTTAATCAAGCCCGGATATTTTTTAAAGAGGCACTCCTTGAAACATCAAATGCATCACACAAACTGGGTGTTTTGGCCGGATTTGGCGAATTGCTCATAAAAGAAAAAAGTGATCCTGCTGGAGGCCTCCAACTATTGCAGTTTGTTCTAAAGCATGAGGCGACAGAGCCAGGGGTACGGCGTAGCGTGCAGGCTGCATTAGCTGCATCGCCAGAAAGCGCACCGCCTCAAGGCTGGGTTGCAGGCCATGTCGCCCGTGCTGGTGGGTTGCCTGATTCTGTTGAAGCATGGCTTGAGTATTTGGCATATCAGCCTGTTAAATCTACTGCTTAGTTAAGGTTAAAACCTACTCTACACAGGGATTGCTTGCAGAAGTATCTTCCTTATAATTTGAATTAAATTTGCCTGAGTTGCTGTTCTTTATGTTTTCTAGTGGAACTATATTGGGCTTTTATGCGGGCTATAGATCTAGATGAGCTGAGAACTTAACTTACTATTTCATTCGGTATTGTCAAAAAACACGTTAAATTTAATTGTTTTTATTGGGTATGCGCACTTGGTTTGTATTTGAAAATAGCTTCGAGCTGTCATTTAAACGACTCACTAGCTATTAAAGTAAACTGAGTCTTGATCCTATGTTGTGGTCCAAAAATCCTATGGTTAAATCGCTTTCAAAGCGCTGAAATCAGGGTTGTGGTCCTAAAAGCCTAATGCGAAACGTTTCGAATTCATGCTATGATCCAATTGGTTGTTCGATAGGTAATTTTAACGGCTAGTATTTTTGGCCTAGAATTGGTTATCGTAACCAAGAGCATTTTGCACCAAAGGAAAAAATCCGTGGGGGATAGACTCTTTGCCTGATGTATCTCTTCTCAAAAATTTAAAACAACCTTTTTATCTTCTTTCTAGCAAACAAGTTCAGAATTTGTTTGCTTAAGGGAATTTAGCTAGTGCTGCCAATCTTTTAATTGCTATTTCAATGATTGGTTAAAGGCGTTTTGACCTTTCAAAGCGGCTGGTTTGTGCTGGGTAATATCAAGCTTTAACGATGAAAATGAAATGCGAGATAAATTCGCATGTTCGATAAGACACAATATTTTTTTCTCAAAAAATGAAAACGTTTCGGTTTTTATGCAGACTGGAAAAAATAAATGTAATTTGGAGTAGCGTATGATTATGTTTGAAATGTATCAGTCATCTGCCAACAGCAGAAAAATCTGGTTAGTTATCGGGATTTTACTTTTGATGGCGGCATTTTTTGTCACGACGACCGGGAATAGTCCGGTTGCGGCCTCAACACCAGCACCCCTGAGCTCATGGATTGTTCAAGGTGAAGACGTTGATCAGGTAAAAGCCCTAGTTGCTTCGTATAATGGTGAAGTAACGTCGGAACTATCGATCATTAACGGTGCTGGCGCCCTGTTGACAGCTGAAGCGGCCGAATCGCTAAATAAAATTGATGGCGTAATGGTTACCGCTAATCATGGTGTCGTTGGGATTCAATCGGTTGACCAAGGGGATGATCCTGAAGCTGAAGATGAAGGGCCAGAGTTACACCAGACGGCCGACTATTCAGAATTGACAGGCGCCAATCAAGTTTGGGCCGAAGGCATCACGGGGGATGGGGTAACTGTCGCTATTCTTGACACCGGCATCCGCCAGTTCAAAGGCGTTAAGAAAGATACTAACAAAGACCTGAGAATTGTCGATTGGAAAGATGTTATCCGTGAGAATTGGCTGACGAAAAAATACGGAGAAATACCGGCCGATGCTCGAATCAATCCAAAAGACCCTAACGGCCATGGAACCCATATCGCTGGTATCATCGCGAATAGTGAAAAAGGGGAGGATGATGGAAATTGGATGGGAATCGCACCAGACGTAGACTTGCTTCCGGTTCGCGTCCTAAATCGCAAAGGTAAAGGTACTTATGAGTCTGTCATTCTAGGCATCCAGTATGTTGTGGATCATCAGGATGAATTCAATGTACGTGTGATGAATTTATCTTTGGTGTCAAACGTTCAATCACCTTACTGGGCAGATCCGATGAACCAGGCTGTCATGAAGGCATGGGATTCAGGCATCGTTGTAGTTGCGGCCGCTGGAAATAGTGGCTCCGATCCATTAACAATCTCAGTGCCAGGTAATAACCCGTATGTTATTACGGTGGGTGCATTCACAGATAACTTTACACCTGATGATTGGAATGACGATTACATCGCGCCATTTTCAGCCGCTGGGCCAACTCATGATGCATTTATCAAACCAGACATTATGGCACCTGGTGCGCATATGGTTTCACTAATGCATAAAAATAGTTATCTAGCCAGAGAGTATCCTGATAATGTATTTGGAAAGCATTATGCAACCTTAGCTGGGACATCTCAGGCAACAGCGGTCACCTCTGGTGTTGTCGCCTTGATGTTGCAGCAACACCCAGACCTAACACCAGATGAAGTAAAATTCCGTTTAAAACAATCGGCACTCTTATGGCTCGATCCAGAAACCGGTTTTCCAAACTATAGCGTTTGGCAGCAGGGTGCTGGGCGTGTCAATGCGGTTGATGCTGTATTTGGCGAGATGGAAGGTGCTGCCAATGGCGGACTCGATATCAAAGCTGATTTGGCTGGTGACGAACACTTTTTAGGCTGGAGCTACCTTGACGAAGAGACTCAAATGTTCATGATCCATGATATTGACAATAGTGGCTTTGGATCGTGGGCTGGCAACTACTTTGTTTGGGATGGAGCGTTCGGATCGTGGGCTGGTGGATTCGGTTCATGGGCAGGCGGCTTTGGATCGTGGGCCGGTGGATTCGGTTCATGGGCAGGCGGCTTTGGATCGTGGGCTGGTGGCTTCGGTTCATGGGCGGGCGGCTTTGGAGCATTGGCTGGTGGATTCGGTTCATGGGCAGG
>JBGCDP010000039.1:0-4855 GCA_045105475.1 Anaerolineae bacterium | reverse complement strand
GAATACCGCCATCAGCCACATAAATATTGCCGTCGGTGATCCCCCGGCCGAAGCCGCAGACGGGTGGTCGGCCGATGACACCTTCGTAAGCTGCCTTAAAATCATCCACAAATGAGCTGTTTTCATCAATTAGATACGGTTCGTAAAACGGGGCCGGAGTTTCAATCGTCACCTCGCAATCGAGATCAAGCGAATCGATCAACGCCTGCATGTCAACCACGGCTGAGGCTCGATTTTCACCTGGCACCGTTAAGCGGGTAATGATCACTTCGCATCGTTCTGGCACCACAATCGCATATTCTTGGTAGCCACCTTCAAATTTCAGCGTCGAATAGTTACCCTTGCCATGTTCCGGATGTTCATACAAATTAAGTTGATCAAGTGAAGCGATAATCTTGCTGGCCGCTTCGACAGCGTTCAAGCCTCGATCTGGATAAAAGCCATGCGCCGCTCGGCCGACCACCGTCAGTTTGTAAAGCACTTTGCCGGTCAACCCCAGCGGAATTGGCCCCGCTTCATCTCCCCACATCGGCTCCCCCAACAGCATCGCATCGCTTTTACCATATTTTGTTTCGAGCAGAGCTTTCGCACCCAACCCCAGGGCCTCTTCGTCGACGGTAGCCGCAAAAGCGACAGTGCCTAGCTTGTCATGCAATTCAGGTGTTTCGATAAGCGCTTTAAACGCCGTCAATGCACACACCAAACCGGATTTCATGTCATAAGATCCTAGGCCGTACAGCTTCCCATCTTTTATTACCGGATCAAATGGATCGGTCAGCCAATTTTCAGCGATATCAACGGTGTCAGTGTGCCCGGTCAGTGTGATCAACTTATCAGATGGGCCAAGTTTGACACAGCCATACACATTCGGCCGACCCTCTGCCACGACATGCCATTCTGGTTCAACGCCCAGCTCTCGCAATTTGTCAGCAAAAAAGCGGGCCATTACTTCTTCATACGGCAATATCGAGTTGATTCTGATCGACTCTTTTAAAGTTTCAAGCAAATAATCTGCATCAATTTTGATCATTCCGGTATTCTCCCACGCAGTTTTTATTGAGCAAGGTTTAAATACCAATGCCCGCTTAGCCCGATGAATCGGGCTTCCTATCTTAACTGCGGGGTTAACCCTGCAGGCCTATCCAGCTGGTGGTTCAAACGACTTGTCTTTCGAACCAAACATACTCACCCGATCATCCGGCGCATCATCCCCCTTCGGAATTCGCTCAATCCCCACCATCTTATCGATCACCATATTCATATACCGATGGACCGGCTCTTCAAAGTGGTAGCACATCCGGCCGCCCTTGTAAGCACGTGACCGAATCCCCGCATGCATTTTCGCCACAATATCAATATCCTGCTGGTTGACTAAAGTCCAAAAATCGACCAACTGCTGCACCTCTTTATCAGCCCCTTCGGCCGCCAACGACTCTGGATGACACATCACATAGGTATCTTCAATCGTCAAATGTGGCCCTTGGGGTTTGGTCACCATAATAAACAGATGGTTCGGCATCACGCTCAATGCAACACAAGGAAATAACCAGATGAATTTAGCGCTCTCAAGCTGATCCGCTTGCAAACCACTAAAAGGGGGTAAGCCTAACCAACCACCTTCATCCCCGGCCGAAATCGGCCATGTCATCATCCCCGTGTACATTCCATCACCCTGGTACCGATAATGGTCCTCCATACGGCTAACCTTAATCAGCTCAGGATGCACCCACGGCAGATGGTAATACTCCATAAAATTTTCACCCACCAGCTTGTAATTGGCATCAAACACAAACTGCTGCGTCGCCGCAATCTCCCAATCTTCCAGATGGTACGGGGCAAAGCGTTCAATCAAATCACCCAATTGCTCGCTCAACGGCGGTGGATTTTCCCCCATGTGGATAAAGATCAACACTCCCCAGCTATCCACGTGCAAATCAAACAGCGGATAATCTTCTTTCGTAAACTTATCGACCCCGCCCATGCCAAACATCCCCTGCATGTCTGCCGGAATGTCTGATCCTTCAAACAGCGGCGTGCCTAAACATTTTCCATTTAGATCATAGGCCCAGCTGTGATACGGACAGCGGATGCGGGCCGACTTCACGGCCGTGCATTCCTTATCCAACATCTGCACCCCACGATGGCGACACACATTATAAAACGCGCGTAACTCCCCCTCTTTGTTGCGAGTGATAATAATCGACTCGCCCCCAACTTCAACCACTTTTACATCACCCGGCTTTTTAACCTCAGGCAAGACAGCACACGGTACCCAACTATTCTGAAAAATCTGTTTCTGCTCTAAACGATGAAATTCTTCAGACGTATAAGCTTCAGGAATAATTGTGAGTGCATGCTCCACGGCCGCTCGCGTATGCTTATAGGTTTCTTCTTTAAGATAGTCTTCCGGCTTGAAAGATTCAGGATACAAGTTTTTGTATTGGGTTTTTTGACTCATGAGAACCTCAGTTTGATCATTTCGAAGAATGTAGCTCAAAGAGTCGATGTTGCAAATGTCACAATCCGCCAATATCACAATGAAATATTGTACGTGATTGTTTATACTCAGATTCAGCACATTGAGAACCCACGCAATTTTTGATCCAAAACATTAATCTGTAAAAAGGAAGCTTGACAGATGACAGTTCAAAATTGGCTAATTATCGGCATACTTGTCAGTTCGCTTGTTCTTTTTATTCGCGAAAAACCCAGAGTCGATGTCATCGCTCTGCTTGTACTCGTTGCCTGTGTGATTTTTGGATTGGTCGATCCGCTCCGAGCATTTGCCGGTTTTGCAGACCCTTCAGTCATTACAGTTTGGACCGTTTTTATCATTAGCGGGGGAATAACGCGCACAGGGGTGGCTGAGCAAATAGGGGCTTTCATTTCACGTCTAGCTGGTGATAGTCCGTGGCACATTTTGCTCGTGATGATGCTCATCACCGCTTCAATGTCAGCCTTCATGAATAACATCGGAGCAGTTGCCATCATGCTGCCAGCCATCATGGGCATTTGCCGCCAACATAACATCGCTCCGTCTAAAATGTTGATGCCGCTTTCAGTAGCGGCCCTGCTAGGCGGCAATATCACCCTCATCGGTACACCACCCAATCTGATCGCTATCGCCTCAATGCAGCAGGCAGGCTTAGAGCCATTTTCATTTTTTGCTTATGCACCCACTGGCATCTTGGTTTCTGTTGTGGGCTTGCTTTATATGCTCTTTATCGGATTCAAGCTATTGCCAGAACGGACCAGTGGTGAAGAAATTTCTGATGGATACGAACTATCGGCCGACTTTTTGACTGAAGTCGTTATTACTCTCAACTCACCGCTTATCGGAAAACCGATAAATGAGGTGCGTTTTGGCTTAGAAAACGATACAGCAATTATTTATGCGCGCCGGAAAGATGAGTTTTTGCAGCAATCATCCAGCCGTATGCTGGCTGAAAACGATGTACTTTTGATCGAAGGTCCGCACGAACAAGTCCTTAATTTAAGCAAAAAACTTGATCTGCACCCTAAAAGCGAATTAGAAAAAGCCACGGTTGCTGAAGAGCTGGAAGCGGCGGGAGATCTGGTTGAAATCACTCTATCCCCTCGCTCCCGTTTTAGGGGGTTAACATTGCGAGACATCGGCTTTCGCTCGCGCTATGGACTTACCGTTTTAGGGATTCGGCATACCGGTGAGCCTTTGGTTTCAAACGTTGTCGATGTCCCCCTCCGGTTTGGGGATGTATTATTGACTCAAGGAGCACCTGAAAAGTTCGAAGGGCTAAAAGTCAATCCAAATTTCATTGTGCTAGACAATGAGCCTCAAAAGCGTGGTCTCAGGCGTGACAAAGCCCCCTATGCGATTGGCATTCTGCTGCTGACAGTATTTGCGATTTTATTTGTACCCAGCGATGCCGTATCGGTGACTATGCTGGTTGGAGCAATTGCCATCGTCCTAACCGGCGTTTTAACGATGGAAGAGGCGTATGAAGCGATTGACTGGAAATCGATCTTTTTGATTGCGGGCATGCTCCCATTAGGTGAAGCGATGAATAATTCAGGCACGGCCGAACTTTTGGCCAGTGGCGTCATTACAGCCGTGGGCGGATGGGGTCCGCTTATCGTGCTGGGCTCAGTTTTCTTGCTCACCGCATTTTTGACCAGCATCATCTCAAATGCTGCCGCAACCGTCTTGATCGTCCCGATCTCAATCAATGCAGCCCATCAGTTAGGTGTAAACCCTGAACCTTTTGTGATGACCACCGTAATCGCTGCGTCTAGCGCATTTCTGCTGCCTATCGGCCATCAGGCCAATATCATCATCTATGGTTTAGGCGGTTACAAGTTCTCAGACTTTCTAAAAGTTGGCGTTTGGCTAACGCTTCTATTGCTAGCTGTTATTCTGATATTTGTGCCGCTAATTTGGCCATTTTAAATGCTCAGAGGCCCTTTTTGGCTAGGTCTATTGTTGGATTGTGCCTGTTTTTTACGCCTGCTACTCTGCAAAGAAAATTCAGGAATTGAAACCTGATGACGCCAAAAAACCACACACACATAGGAGATATGCAACCATGTCAGCTTTTGTCAAAGCCATCGTAGGCACATTTTTATTAGGATCAAGCTCCGTTGCAACTGTCGGTGCTTCAACCAACAGCTTGCCGGGAGAAATCCTCTACCCCGTTAAACAAATTACCGAGCAATCAAGGCTTGCTATCGCTTCACCCGAAAAGAAAGAAGAGCTTATGGTCCAGTTTGCCAACACACGCATCGAAGAGTTAGGGCAACTGATTGAAGAAGGGGAAGCCGCAACAATGACACTCGATGGGATAGTTGAGGTCATCGATGACGACACAATCATGATCGG
>JBGCDP010000038.1:0-17578 GCA_045105475.1 Anaerolineae bacterium | reverse complement strand
AGAACAAAGCGACCATTAACCATGCACCAATCTCTGATTGGTGGTGTAAGCAACGCGCAGCGTTGCGACAGCGACAATGATCCCCATAAAAGACCAGAACCCAACCCACCGATACCCGGCCGTGACAGTCACGCTCATCGCGCTTAATGCGATTGCATTTATTCTTCAATTTTCGGCATTGCAAAGCAACGAATTATGGGTGCCGTTTGCCAACAGATGGGCATTAGTTCCAGGGCAGCTGACCAATGCCTTTGGGGCAGAGTTCTACACGATTTTTAGCTCGATGTTTCTGCATGGCAGCTTTATGCATATCGCGGGGAACATGTTGTACCTTTGGATTTTTGGGGACAACATTGAGGATAAGCTCGGCCGCGGCCGGTTTGTCATCTTCTATCTAGCCTGTGGCATTATTGCGGCATTGGCCCATGTGATGATTGATCCGGACTCAAACATCCCCACGATTGGAGCCAGTGGGGCCGTTGCGGGTGTGCTGGGTGGTTACTTGCTGCTTTACCCGATGGTGAGTGTCACCACTGTCATTCCGATCTTTTTATTCCGACGTGTGCAAATACCGGCATGGATTTTATTGGGGTTTTGGTTTGCGATGGAGCTTTTTAATGGCTTTACCCAGTCGGCCGAGTCGGCCGGGGTTGCGTTTTGGGCTCATATTGGTGGATTTGCGGCCGGATTTTTATTGATTCGGTTAGTTGGGCCAACACATGAAATGAATCAAGAACAAATCGCTTACTTAGCTCGTTTGGAAGAATAAAGCCTGATTCATGCAAACAACGACTTCGTTGATCCAAGCCTTAAAACCCAACGGCCCTGGACATCAATTTGTCTGTTACGCAGATAGCTGCTCAGGCATTCCAAACGGCTCCAACGAACAAACCTTTTCTGCAGTCAATCAAGTTATCTCTAGCCTACAGCCCGCTCCTGAGTTTGTTTGCTTTCCTGGCGATGAAATCAAGGGGTTGCAAAACGACCCAATAGAACTGCAAAAACAATGGCGTTATTGGTTAGACACAGAGATGGCTTGGCTCAACCCAACCACGATTCCCATCTACCACACAACGGGCAACCACACCGCTTATGATTCTATGAGCAACGGCGTTTTTCGGGAGGTCTTAGCCCACCTGCCCCAAAACGGCCCAGCCGGGCAAAAAGGGTTAACCTACTTTGTTCGTAAAAACGACCTGTTAATGGTCTTCGTGAATACGCTCAATGAAGAGTTGGGCGGTGAGGGATGGGTTGAGTCTGAGTGGTTGGATGTGACGTTACAGGACCATGCAGATGCGCGGCATAAACTTGTGATCGGGCACCATCCGGTCCATGCAGTTAATGGATTCTCAGGCCCACACCAGCGAACGGTTGAACCTGAATGCGGCTGTTGCTTTTGGGACGTGCTCGTAAAGCACAAGGTTTTGGCCTATGTTTGCAGCCATATTTTGGCGTTTGACTTGCAGGTTCACCAAGGGGTTTTGCAAATCCTAACTGGGGGGGCTGGTACGATGCCACTCTCACCTCAGACAGAATATTTTCACTGCATTCAAGCGGCCCTCGATGCGAACGGCCTACGGTATCAGGTGTTAGACACGTCTGGCCAAATTCGAGAATGGCTCAAATGGCCGTTACAACTGCCACCGTCGGCCGATTGGGAACATATGAATGGAGAGGCTCCAAGTAAGCTTGATCAAACTCAGCAATCGGCTCAATTTACCGCTTTTGAAATCTCTGGGTTCTGCTCATCTGATCAGAACGGAACACCACAAACATTCCTATGTACAGATCACAATGGCTCAGCCCTGTCGTCCATCTGGGTTGGATTACGAGGAAAACAGAATCAACTCTGTGTGCTGATTATTCCAGAGCCGGGGCGGAGTCCACGTTTTTGGCTAGGGCCACAGCTCAAAGCAGGCGAGCGGTTTAATATTCAACTGGGTTTGCACTCGGGTATGGGGCCGGGCGGCATTCTGTGGCGTTGGAATGAGAACTCGCCATGGTCGTCATTAGTGGGGACCACGGCTTGGGGGGTTGAGAAGATCGAGTGGCCGACACAGTGGTATCTTGGGCAGGATCAGTATGGAGAGGATAGTCGGCCGTTTCGAGGTGCTAATCTTGCAATCAAGATTCACACCCAGAGGCTAACGCTTAAGATATAGCTTGGTTTACTTTATTAAAGATTGATTCGAGCGACAAAAGCCTAAAGTGGCTTAGTCCCCGCGTGAATCGCAATCGTCTTCAGCATAAACTCCTCGTATTCCACGTCTTCAAATCCCAACTGGCGCATTGAAAAAGCAAGTGCGGCCGGGGTTTTGAACGCCTTCGTTGAGTCTGGCAAATAGGTATAGGCTTCGCTGCTACCCGCAATCATGCGCCCCATTGTCGGCAAAATATAGTTTAGATGGATCATGATAAACGGCTTGAGTGCGTTATCTTTCGGAGGACTGGTTTCTAACACCACTACACGGCCGCCCGGCTTTGTAACCCGCATCTGCTCACGGAATGCACCTTCCACGTCAATGACATTCCGCATCAAAAAACCGGACGTCACTGCGTCAAAGTAGTTATCAGGAAACGGAAGTGAAAGCGTATCTGACACAGCCCATTGGATAGGCTTGCGCTCTGGGTAGTCGTTTTTGCCAGCGACCATCATCTCAATGGTGAAGTCACCACCGACTGATTGGATCGTTGGGTCATTTTTGAGCGCTTCAGCCGCGATATCGCCGGTACCTGTGGCGATGTCGAGCAATCGACCTCCGGCCGGGATGCGAGCCAGTTCGATGACCTTTCTGCGCCATTTCATATCCTGCCCAAACGTCATCAGCCGATTCATCAGATCATAATTACCTGCGATACCTGCAAACATATTTTGGACGTAATTTGCCCGTTCAGTTCCTTCGAGATGTGCCATGTTTTTGGAGTTGGTTGGTTAGCTCGTTTGTTAGTTTGTTGCGCATCTACCAGCCAACTAGCAAACTGACACACGAACCAACAACGTAATTAATAAAAAAGCCTCAAATAATTATTTATCCGAGGCTTTGAATATGTGTATGAACTTACTACCCTCTTACGGAGGATAAGGCATTTCTAATCAGCTGAAGCTTAATTCAGCCCTAGTCGTTGAGCAAGCTACCGATGACGCCACCAATTGCTGCGCCACCAAGGCCACCTTCGCCCTGATTACTGCCACGGCCGCTGGAAATATTTGAGGCTGAAATGACCCGATCGGCTAAACGAGAGAACGGTAGTGACTGAAGCCAAACCCGGCCGGTACCTTGAAGCGTTGCCAAGAACAACCCTTCACCACCAAAGAACATCGACTTAAGATTCCCAGCACGTTCAATGTCGTAGCTGATCTCATCTTCAAAAGCGACCAAGCACCCAGTATCGACCAAAATCTTTTCATTATTTAACTGGCGCTCAATAATCGTACCGCCCGCCTGGATAAATACATGGCCGTCACCCGTCAACTTTTGCAGAATGAAACCTTCACCACCGAAGAAGCCAGAGCCTAATTTTTTAGTGAACGCAATGCTGACTTTCGTACCCATCGCTGCACAAAGGAATGAGTCTTTTTGGCAAAGCAAATCACCACCGACTGTATCTAGATCGATGGGTATAATTTTGCCAGGGAACGGAGCCGCAAACGAAACTTGTTTCTTGCCTTGACCACTGTTCGTAAAGTGAGTTAAAAAGATCGACTCGCCTGTAAGCGCCCGTTTTCCGGCGCTGAACAATTTGCCCATCAATCCAGAATCCGCTTCAGAGCCATCACCCATCTTTGATTCAAACGAGACGCCGCTGTCCATGTACATCATCGTTCCAGCTTCTGCAATAACACTTTCGCCAGGGTCAAGTTCAACCTCAACGAACTGCATGTCATCACCATATAATTTGTAGTCAATTTCGTGTGCTTTCATCTCGAATATTCTCCGTATTTATTTGATAGATTTGGTTTATCACGTTGTAGCCTCCCCAAGGTCACAGTCACTTTTGTGTGAACGACTCTCACACATTATTAATTACGTTTTATGCGCCACATTGTTGTATAGATTATCTAATTTAGCAAATTGAACAATTACGCGCTTGTCACCCGCTGATAATGATCTTGTTGCTTTTTGTTTTACTCTATATGGCGTTACATGTGTGTTACATGTAGCGACGATCCAAGGTGATCACAAGGCGGCTGTGCGGATATACTTTGTTCCACGCCCTTTACCTATACGAATCAACAACCCCTGTTGACACATCTCTTCTAGATCACGATAAGCCTGACTCTTAGCCACACCGGTCAGCTCAATATATTGTTGGCGGCTAATCCCGTTATGCTGGTCACTGTAAGCTAACGCCTCCGCTTGCCGATCGCTGATCTTTTCTTCTAATGCTGGGAATTGCTCACGCAGGGTATCAAACTCAACAATGAAACGCTGATGACCCAATTGATCTGCTAAAGCGCGGCCTTCATTATAGTAAGTCCGGCCGTTCGCGAAATCGTTCACGGTGGCATACCCTTCAGCCAAATCATAGCAAATGCTCGTCAACCAACTGATATTCTGCGTCGGTTTCCAAGTTTGGTAAGCGGCTAAGTAGTGCTCTAAGGCGAGATCATATTGTTCAAGAAAGAAATAGCTGCCGCCTAATCCCTTTTGGGCTAGCCCCAGCGTTTGAACATTGCCCGTTTGTTGCGCCCACCGTTGACTCTTTTCGAAATAAGAAAGACTATTTTCATATTGGCCGCTGTACATGTAATCAAGCCCGACGTTATAAGCGACTTTCGTCATCCTCTCAATATCGCCAGACTCCTCAGCTGAGGTAAATGCTTTTAAATGAAAGGGAAGGGCTTCTTTTGCTGACCGAGTTCGGGCAACCAATTCAGCTCGCCCATTGTATAAATCGCACCATAGCCCACTTGCCTCAGCTGGAATAAATGACTCGGCTTGCTTTAAATCTTTGTCTGCACACTCATAATCCGGCCGCTCCTGTATAAAAATCCAAGCGCGATCAATATACATTTGTGTGATCAATCTTCTGATTGGATTCTGCGGATCCTCTTTTGATCCCAGGCTCACTCTGTTGACTAAGTCAAAACATACAGCGTAATGGCTTAAACATTCATCGAGGTTTAAGCGCGAAAGTTGCTTGGCTCTTTGATAATAGGCATTCAGTTTAATTTCCAGATCAGGAGCGGACAATGCCTGACGGCTATAGCTTAACGCCAGATCAAGATTATCTTCCCAATGCGCGGCTTGTGACGCAATAAGTAAAAAATCAGCCCATAAGTTTGCATCTATATTGAGTTTTATTTCGGCCGTATTAATAATCTGCCGAAATAAATCAGTTAGCCCATTCAGCCCTTCTGCCTTAAAGAATGCTTGCTTATGTTCAACCGCCAATTGAACGACCTCTTCAATTTTATCAGCTTGAAAACCATGCTTGATAGCAGGTCGGATCATGCCACGCCTTTTAAAGCGAACAAACAGGGACTGTTGCCCCTCAAGCTGGCGAGTCTGCGAAATTTGATTGAGAATATGACGCTTAAGCTCAACCGGTTGCTCTAGCGATTCTGCTGACCCAATCAGATGCATTTGTTCAAACTTTTTAAGGTAAACGGCTTCTTCTTTTGAAAATATTCCAGAGACATTTTCACCCACCGCGATCAAACTCACCAAAGTTAGAAGTTGGATTTCACAGTCAGCTAGAGTTTGAATCTTTTGAACCACATAGCGCTCTTGCCGATCAGAAAGATGCCCTGGCAGGTAACATTCCCTGTGAAGCAGCTTAGCAAGACGGCTAATAGCATTAGCCCGCCATTCATAAAAAGTTTGGTCCGCAATTCCTAAATACTCTGATAACCAAGCGATCGTCTTTTTCTCGTTGTAGTACCCATTCAAAACGAGGTAGGGTCGCCATAAATTAGAATATTGGTCTTGTTCACCTAGCGGTTTGAATTGATCAATTCCCCAGCCAATAACAGCCTCTGCCATTTCAGGGCTCGTTGCCAAACTTACTGACTCACCTAACAATAAAATATCTTGGAACAGTGGTGTGCTAAAAAGATGAGACTCATGTAGGGCAAAGATGTCCTGATCGCGGAATGTGCTTAAAAATTCGGCGAGGTACTTTTCAAATTCAATTACGGTCATTTGATGCGCAAGAGTCATAATTTGTGAGTAAATTATAGTCGGTTTGGGACGATTGCCTCGTTAATCGTCCCAAAATAAGAGAGGAGCCTGTATTTACGTCCCATTTCCAAGAAAAATGTAATTTAACTTATCGACTTTTCCAGAGCTAGACTGATTCACTTTTGACTGGGAAATGGGTACTCTATTTGTAGTTCAGTCATCCTATTAAATACTGTTAATAGCTAGAGAAAAGTGGATGGCTGGGGGAAGTTTTAGTTTTTTCCATAAAATTTTTCATCCTTATCAATAGCTGAACACAATGGTTCTCATCCAATTAAAGGAGACAAACATGAGCGTCACTGGAAAAAAGCATTTTTCAATTTTATTGGTCTTATTTTTAAGTTTTAGCTTTTTAGCTGGGTTCGGTGTGCTGTTTAATCACCAAACAACTTCGGCCGCTGCTGCCTGTACGGTTCCAACCGTGCCAACGTTTCCCAGCAAAACCGGATTTTACGTGCTGGCCTATGACAACAACGAAGAAGCCAGTTTTGACTTGGGGAGCCAATACGAAGCCACAGTTAATCGTTTGGTCGTTGCATCAATTAATGTGCCGGACTCGCTGATTGTCATCTTAGCTGACTTGGGTGGCGAAGCGGATACGCATATGATTGTAGCAACAAACGGGGTCCGTACTCAGCTTGATTGTTTGCCAAATGAAGCTGGAATTTTAGACCCTGAGCTAAGGGAATTTGACACGGCCGACGGAGATAGAATCGGTGATTTTTTAGAATGGGGCATGACCACGTTCAATCCTAATAGCAATATCCATTTTTCATATATCGGCCATGGCAACCCTGTTTCACCCCATACGGTTCCATCAATTCATGACATTATTGAAGGGAATGAGTCAACATCTACCGCGATATCAACGGCTGAAACTGCAATTGAAAGGGGCACAGAAACACTTTCGCCCCTCCCCAGCCGTCTAGGGGCTAATCCTAGTTTTACCGACCATCATGCGCCCACCAAAGGAAAGCTAAGCCTAATTACACCCCATGCGATAGCGACGGCTCTGGCCCGAGCAACAAATGATGGCGCCAACAAGTTTGATACTGTTGATTTATTGCACTGTTTTGCAGCCACAATCGATGAGTTAAACGAAGTTGCCCCATACGTGAGCGGCATCATCGCTTCACCCAATTATGCATTTTTTGATCCACAGATGCCTGGGGTTGGCTTTGAGCAAAGTAATATTAACGACGTCATCTTAACTTATGACAGCTTCCATCCACCTACAGGACATCCACACATCATTATGGGGATTGAAGCTGACACGATTATTGATACGGTGAATCATTGGGGAGAGGTTTCGGATGAGTTGTTGAGTGAATTTAACAGTCAGCCTCAATTGACATCACAAAATCTTATAAATGCGTACCGTGACAGCGTTCACTACGACACAACGGTTTGCGAAGATGAACGAGATTGGGAGCTTGGCCCACCAGACGCGTTAGTAGATATGAAGTCGTTTGCCATTGAGCTCCAAAATTATTATGGGTTGAGTAGCCCCACACCAAATTCCGGCTTAGTGGCTGCGCTGGCAGCTGCTGAAAATTCGCTAGAAGGATCGATCCTTTCAACGGTTGCGCAAAATGGCACCCCTTACTTTGATGAAGATAATCCTCAAGTTTGGACCTTTTTGACTGGTGAAAGTGGAGTTTCACTGTTTACACCATTTGAACCCACCGCTATCAACGACACGCCGTATCTCCCTTGGCAGACATTGTGGTACACCGAAACATTGCAGTATGAGTTACCGCAGAAAGTTGAGATTATGAATCCATACCCATTTAAGTTCATCACGGAGAACGCTTCCGCCTCTTGGGCAGATGTGTTGGCTAAATTCTGGGAAGTGAACGAAATGCGGCCGGGGCGTGATATTGAAACATTCTTCTGCCCGGCCGAGATCATTACGATGAGTAAACAAGCGGCCGATTTAGAAGCGGACATCATTGTCCAGACTAAGAAGAAACTTGAAGCTGGTGACACGTTTTCCGTCTCAATTAGCCTTGCCAATCAAGATTTTTCGACAGCCCTTTTCCCAACGCTGGTCCTCAGTCCGACCATCGTGGAAGACCCATGTATTACCTGTAGAACAACTTCTAACTCAACTCAATGGTTGACTCTACTCGCCAATGACCAATCTGACTTCTGCCGCGAAAACGATCAAGAAGTTCGATGCGAATGGAAAGGAATCGACAAAGATGACTCACTAACGGTCAACCTCACATATGCGTTGGCTGAGGACATGCCAACCTCTGAGTTAGGCCTCAAAATTAATGTGTTCTCCGATAATTTTGATCCCAATCCTAGCAATAATCAGCTTAGTCAACTGATTAGCATTCAGGCGAGTGAGCCACCTGTGGTGCCGCCAAAAGAGGTGTTTCTGCCCGTCGTTAATCGATAGACACCCCTCTGTATCATCCGGCTATGGGCGGTTGCTAGATCGCCTATAGCCAGCCTACTCACAACATTCATATCGCCTATCAACTCAATAGCACGAAGATCTGGACCTGAAACAAGGCTCCCTAGTTCAACTTTGCTCAAATCAGAAATCATATTTATTTAGAGACTTAATCATGAAAGTTAATCAACTTATTTTAGCATTATCTTTGGTCATTTTTTTAGCCGCTTGCGGACTTAATCCTGTTCAAGACATTCAAGAGTTGGGTGAACCAGATTTACCCGTACAGGCTTCGAATACGCCTACTCAGCCAGAAGTACTTGAAGCGGAAACGCCAGTTCCAACTCAAGCGCCATCGCAAACGGCGGAACCAGAACCAACAGCAGAGGCTCAGCCAGCAGTAGCGGAAGCCGATAGTGGCTCAACTTCAGATGAAGTTTTAGCTCCGGCCGGGCTGGAGTTTTATGAGACGCTTGAAGGAGGGTATCGCTTTTTATATCCGGCCGAATGGGTCGCTGAAGACTTCTTTGGGCTTACATTTTTAGCGACCGATGAACAGCTATTAGAAAACAGCGAACAAATCGATTCAGGGGCTTTCATGATGATCATCAGCGTTCCTGAGGAGGAGTTAGAAAGTAGCTCCCTCATTGAGAACTTAGGTTTTGCGGCCGATGGATTGCACCCGGACCCAGCAGCGGGCGATCCGGTTATCTTATCTGAGCCAGCTGAACTAGATCTAAATGGATATTCGGCCGTGCAGATCCTAGTCGAATATCCGCACAGTGAAACTGGGCCGGTTACGACCATGATCACCTTGATCCAAAACGAAGGACGGTTCATTTCGCTAATGGGCAGCACACCCTCCTCAGAGTCGTCAGATTACCTGCCGCTATTTGAAGCGATAACTGGCTCAATTTCCTTAATGGAACCGGTAGAGGTCGTTTTTGACGGGGGTGACTTTAATGTTGACACTCCAATTTATGATGAAATCTTGACTGAGCCAATCGCGGTTGATGGGCCAGCGGTTAAGTTAGAACTGCCCGAAAACAGCCAAGTCATCTTACCTTTTGAAGCGGAAGCGGGGATGGTAATTGAAATTACCGTGAGAGGTACTGGTGAGGTTGATTTGGTACTTGAGCTAACAGATCAGGTGGAAAATTCACTTGTGGGTGTAATTGATCAGGGACATAGCTTTGAAGAAATTCCTGCTTATGAAATTCCGGAATCGGGTTTATATAACCTCGTTGTATCTGAATACGGCCGGCAAAGTGGTGTGTTCTCGGCAGAAATAATCGAAGTTGAACCGGTCCTTTTATATGGAGCCACATCTGGCTCTATCAAGATCTGGGAAACGATTGAAGGGTTCTTGGCAGAAGGAGAGGTTGCCAATTGGCAGTTTGACGCGCTTGAGGGTGATTGGATATTTGTCACAGTTGAACCGGAAGATGATTTTGACGTGGCCTTTGATGTTGTTGACGAAAATGGGCAGTCGATTACAGAAAGTTTAAGTGAAGTAGATGATAGCTTTTCAGGGGGTGCTGAATACACCTTACTAGACATTCCGGCCGATGGGTCATACACGATTCAGATTCGAGGGTTTGCTGGGGATGGCGGGAGTTATTCTCTTTCAGTCGAGTAACTACAAACTAAATTTATGCAAAGGACGAGACTTAGATGGACCCAAACAACACCTATCAAAAAGAGCTTGAACGCGTCTATAACTTTCGAGTTGACGAGCTTGAGCTTAATCGATTCGGCCAAGTATCGGCCGCACAGAGAAAGCGACTAGATAAGCACCGGAAAGCCCAAAGATGGGGGCAGATTATAGGGCCGATTGTCATGGCCCTAACGATCTCCGCCATGGGTGCCTATCTTTATTGGCTGTTATTCATCGAGAAACCGGCCGGTATCGATGAGGCTATCCCTTATATCCTAACTGCGTTCGGCCTAGTCACGGTACTCATCGTTTTTTCACTCTTACGCGGCCTCGCTGTTCGAAACCATGTTGTTCATGGCAAGATCAGCGTCATGGAGGGGGTTGGGAAAACGATCGTCAGACGAGAGCGCGGCCCTAATGAATTTCATCATGATGTCACTTATTTCAAAGTCGGCCGGAAAAAGCATCTACCAGAAACTCAAGAAAAATTATCAATTTTGATTGATGGATACCAATACCGCTTTTTCTATGTTTGGAATGGTTCCCCCATGCCGATCATTTTATCAGTTGAAGCCTTAGGAGGTCAGGCAAAAGAAATGAACAACTACAAACGAGTTACACGTGAATGTACGTTAGATGATATTGAAGATGAATTGAGCTTAGCGATTCGAGCAAGCTTAGAAGCGAAGGGGCTTGAAGGAGTAGAGCACAACTCGATCATTTGCATCGAAACGACTTCTACCAGACAGCAAAAAAAGCTGTTGCGTTTATATACCGAAACGATTTTGAGCGGGGTTTTATTAACCCCAGAATGGTTAATCTACGCAGTTGGCAAAGCGAATGAATGGCCAGAGGTTCTATCTACTCGCTTAACGAATTTACGGGTAGAGGCTTATGAAAAATCAAACATGCACGCGGTTATTCCAGATACCGGCCTCAACATTTATGGCATTCAGTCAGGATCTGAAATAGGCACAATCTTTATCGGCTTAGGCACAGAACCGGCCGCGCAGAGGTTCAGAAATGAAATTGATAAAGCGCTCAAGGTTACTTGAAATAACTAGAAAACATGGTGGCCTGCACGTAGTGATGTTTTTACTGATCGTAAGTCTTGGAATTAAAAGGAATGGAACTTAGTTATGAAATTGTTAGACAACACTTCACATAAAATAAGAAAGCTCACGTTTATTAGTTTGTTTTTAATGGCATTGTTCAGTGGCTCTCTTGCCGCGACCACACAGGCCACCGCGAATGACCTAAGCGATAAAACCAGTATGGGCGGCAGCGAAGGTATCAATCTTGGAAATGGTCTCGCAGATATTAGCGCCACCATGAATGTGACTATTTCTGGCGAAATCAAGGGTATCAATTTAACCGGCGAGCCAATAGCCATTAATGATGCGATTTATGTGGACAGCAAGGACGACCTCGGCGATGTCAATCCGGGGAATGGCCTTTGCCAAGCATCCAATGGACTGTGCACACTACGGGCCGCTATCGATGAGGCAAATGGACGGCCGGGGATTGATTTGATCAGAATTCCGGCCGGAAATTACCCAGTAGAAGGTCAGCTGGTGATAAAAGATAGCGTTACGATATCTGGAGAAGGCAAGCATGATACTTTGATCGACGGTCAAAACATTACCGAAATTTTAAAAGTACAAACAACGGAGATGTTAGTTTGCGACAGTACAAATAACTCGATTGTTAGCTATGACATTCATGGCAAACCCAATAAAAACTTCGTCCCACCTGAGGCCAATGGTTTATCCGACCCTATGGCCATCGCAATTGGGCCAGATCGCTACCTGTATGTAACAACGAAAAACGCAGGGGTTTTTAAATATCACCCGAATGGGAGCTTTGCAGGCATGTTCATCGCCTCACCACCTGCCGGCTCATTATTTACTGACGGTGCTTTCGGACCGAGTAATACATTGGGCGATGGTTTTTATTTGGCTGACTACATTCCGAAAGGAAAGATACTTCGATATGGTGAAACCAATGGAAACAACCTAATTAGCACCATCACCGATGATGAGCTGTCTCAACCGTTGAACCTAGCATTTGATGATTATTATGTTTATGTCACGGACCCTGCTTCAAATAATATTCAACGGTATTACGCCCCAAGTGAAGTGCTTGCAGGTATATTTATTGAAGGTCTTAATAGCCCACAAGGGCTTGTTTTTAAGGGTAACGCAGTTTATGTAGCCAATGGAGGGACCAACTCAGTCCTAAAATTTGATACGAACGGCAACTTTTTAGAAACGTTTATCTCCCCTGGTAGTGGCGGGTTAGACACGCCTACCGATATTGGCTTTGGTCCAGATGGGGATTTTTACGTCATCAGTAGCAAAACGAAAGAGATATTACGTTTTAATGGAGCTACAGGAGCATTTAAAGACGTATTTATTAAAGAAGACAATAAATATCTGAGTTATCCAACTTGTTTTGAATGGCAGGATGGAAAAGGCAACGGCCCCGTCGTGCTAATTAATCAGCTAACGATACAAAATGGGTTAACGCAAGGTCCCAATGGAAATACATCTGGGTTAAAAATAAATCATGGATCTACAGTTTTCTTACGTGACACTGTCATTCGAAATAACACATCATCTATTGATGGTGGTGGAATAAGTAATCAAGGTACCCTAAGAATCTACGATAGTGAAATTCTAGACAACTATGTACCAGCGGGTGGAAATGGAGCAACGTCACGCGGTGGAGGAATTTATAATTCTGGGTTTCTAGAATTAAGAAGATCTTTAGTCGCCAATAATTTTGCAACACGTGGGGGAGGAATATTTAATAATACTGGGAATTTCGGTCCAGGTGAGTCACATCTCATAAATTCAACTATCTCAAAAAACAAAGCTATTGGTGCAGGAGGTGGCATTTTTAATATTGGCTCAACTATGTTTATCAATCACAGCACAATTACTCAAAACCAAGCTAAGGTAATAGCCAATACTGTAGAGTCGATACGTGTTGGAGGTGGTATTTACAATTTGAGCCCAGCCGTTGTACACATTGGAAATTCAATCGTAGCTGGGAACAGTGACAATCGCACACAGTTTGCCCCTGATTTTTCGCCGGATTGTTTCAATGAAGCATCAGGGAATTTAATTTCCGAAGGGCAAAATATGATTGGGGTCCTAAGCAGCAACTGCTATTTCAGTGAGCAGCCAAATGATCAGATTGGAAATAGCAGTAACCCACTAGACCCAATGCTTGGCAGTTTACTAAATCGCGTGCATATGCCGTTGAAAGATAGCCCCGCAATCGATAATGGGTTATCTGTATCAAAGCCGTTCAAATTTTATACATTCACTTGCTTAGAGGGTGATCAAAATAAGCAAAGTCGGCCGATAGACGGTGACCTCAATATCTCTAGTCGATGTGACATTGGGGCGGCTGAATACTTCCCTGATGGAACTTATGAAGTCGTGGTTGCAGAATTTCTCGGTGACAAAGAAGGCTTAGAAATCTCATCCTTTGGCTCGATTGAGCTGGGCGGATTTAGCGAAAAGCAGTTGGTGATTACAAACAATACCGACAAGCTGGTTGAGGTAAAAGACCTACAACTCCCTGATGGATTTGAAACGGCCGACCGTTTTATCCCGTTTGCGGTCGAGCCAGGTGAGAGGGCGGAGCTGACGATTATGTTTAACCCGGCCGATTATGGCTCCTACAAAGGGGGAATGTCCCTCATGATCGGTGAGCAACGTTTCCAATGGACACTGGTTGGGGAAGCGACAAAGCCAGACGGCCGCTAGCGAAAAACATCGTAATCACCTAACAATTTTAATGGTCATCTAGTTCTAAACCATGAGTAGACAAATCACTGCTGTCTACTCATGGTTTAGGAAAATCTCACTTAATAACAGTGGAGACTTTGCATCCATATTTTTTGACAATTTATAAAAAGAAAACACCTTATCATGAATTTATCAATGTTTAATCGATCTAATTTTAGAAATTTAATTTTTACCGGCTTATTTGTGTTAGCAATTGCTCCCGGTTTCTTTTCAGATATTTCCATTGCCGAGGCTGACACATCTTATTTTTATGCCAACAGCACTGCAGACCTAGGTGATATCAATCCCGGAGATGGTATCTGCCAAGCATCAAACTGGCAGTGTACATTACGAGCGGCAATTGAAGAGAATAATGCGCTGCCAGAGTTACATCATGAAATTCACCTACCGGCCGGAAATTATCTTCTTAACAATCAACTTGTTCTTGAAGAGAGTGTATCAATTTTTGGGGCCGGCAAAGGGGTCACCATTATAGACGGACAAGGAATCACCGAAATTTTACACGTGAAAACGCAGCAAGGGACAAGCCACCTTACAGTTCATCTGAGGGACTTGACTATACAGAATGGTCAGACAACAACGGCAGGTGGAGACAGTTCGGGTTTACATATTGATTCAGGAGCCAGAGTATATTTATATGATTTGGTGGTTCAATCTAATGTTTCATCCGAATTTGGTGGAGGAATTCAAAATCACGGGATCTTGCAAATCTACAATAGCGAAATCTTGAACAACAGCCTGCCATTTACTGGAGACTCTTCAACAGGTGGAGGAATTTTCAATAATGGGCAGCTAAAATTAATGCACTCGCTATTAGCGCAGAATGAGGCAATGCATGGGGGAGGAATTGCAAACACGAATGAAGGTCTTGTTCGCATCAGCAATTCAACAGTATCTCACAACACCTCGATAACAGGCGGGGGTGGTATCCGAAATATCGACCACGGACAGGTTCATATTAATCACAGTACGATAACTCAAAATACAGTTAACGGATCTGATAGCGAGGAAGGAGTCAATCGATTTGGCGGCGGCATATACAATGAAGGGGAAGCATCAATTCGTTTAGGGAATTCAATATTGGCTGGCAATCATGATGGTCGAATCTCTACAGACCCAGAGTTCTCACCGGACTGTTTTAATGCAACAATCGGAAAGTTTAGCTCAAGAGGGCACAACATTATTGGCATTAACAGCGCTAGCTGCTACATAAATGGGCTACCAACGGATCAAAACGGAAGTGGTTTAACTCCATTAGATCCGATGCTAGACAGTCTGGCTAATCGAGTCCATATGCCCCTAAAAGGAAGCCCTGCAATTGATAAAGGTTTAACGGCTCCATTCTCCCCTAGTTCGCAACTCATTCAATCTTATTACTGTGTGTCTCTAGATCAAAACTTTCAGAAGCGGGCGATAGATGGAGACCTAAATGGAGAATCAAGATGTGACATTGGCGCGGCCGAATATGTGCCAGATGAGTATTACGAAATCGTTGAGGCAGGTTTCATTGGTGAAAAGATTGGGTCATTAATCGCCTCTTTTGGATCAGTTCAATTAGGTGATATTAGCAAAAAACAGCTGGAGATTATTAATAACGGGGAGATACCGGTTGAGGTGAAAGATCTAGAACTGCCTGATGGGTTTGAAACGGCCGACCGTTTTGAATCTTTTACTTTGGAACCGGGAGAACAGGGGATGCTAACGATTCTGTTTAATCCGGCCGACTACGGCACCTACGAAGAAGAAATGTCACTCGTTATTGGTGAGAGTCGTTTTCAATGGACGCTAGTCGGGGAAGCGACAAAGCCAGACGGCCGTTAACCAGTGCCATCGTAATCACATAACACTTTTAATGATTATCTAGTTCTAAATCATGAGTCGGCAGAAATGCTTTGGCGACACATGATTTTAAAAAATCTCAACCAAAAATAGAGGGGGCTTTGCATCTATATTTTCCAACAATTTATATATAGGAAAACGCCTTATCATGAATATTTTAATTTTTAATCGATCTAATTTTAGATATTTAATTTTTACAAGCTTATTTTTACTAGCAATGGCTATGGGATCTTTTGCCCATGCTGATGAGGGAGATTTCTACTTTACGGTCAACAGCACGGCCGATCTGAGTGATATCAACCCAGGAGATGAGATTTGCGAAGCTTCAAACGGCCTGTGTACCCTGCGCGCCGCGATAGAAGAAGGCAATGTTGTCTCAGATGGAAATGCAACAGAGATAACCGTCCCGGCCGGGACCTATCTAATCAACAGTCAACTTGTTGCTACAGACGTGATACTCATCAAAGGTGCTGGAAAGGGTGCAACCATCATTGATGGCCAAGGGACAACGGCCGTTCTGCATGTACACACACCAACCGCAGACGAAATGTTGGTTTGTGACCAATCAGGCAGGTCTGTTATTCGGTATAACGACAACGGCCAACCTATAGAAGATTTTATTAACCATGATGGTCATCACTCTACATGGTGGCCGACCGCTATAGATGTTGGACCCAATGGGAATGTATTTGTCGCCACAAAAATTAGCGGGGTTTTCGAATTCCGCCAAAGTGGCTTTCAGCTTGACAGGTTCATAACTTACAAAGATTTTCCTTGGGACAATATAAACCTGAACATCGTTGACGGCATCTTCGCCCCATCACCAGCGAGAGGCTACTTTGTTGTAGACCAGCTCCAGAAACATGAGATTGTGAGATTTAATGAAACTGACGGGCAAAAAGTGATTTATAGAATTAACGGGCAGCAGGAGCTTAAAAAACCAGACAGCTTAGCTTTTTACAACGATGATCTTTTTGTTTCTGACATCGAGTCAAACAATGTGCAGAAATACAACGCACTGACAGGCGCTTTCATTGAAATCTTTGTGGATCAAGCTCCTAATGGTTTAGACAATCCTCGCGGGCTCGTTTTTAAGAATGATATTCTCTATGTTGCCAGTGAAGGGAGTGATTCAGTTTTAAGGTTCGATGCGCAAACCGGATCACCTTTAGGTGCGTTTATTCCTTCAGGGAGTGGTGGACTTGATGCTCCTCATGACATCAGTTTTGGTCCAAATGGGGATTTTTACGTCTTGAGTAAAAACACCAATGAAATTTTACGCTATGACGGTACAACCGGAGCGTTTAAAGATGTTTTTATTCAGACAGATAACGTTTATCTCGAAGACCCTGCATGTTTTAAGTGGTATGAAAAAATATTAGATACACCCTATGTAAATCTCTATGACTTAACTATTCAAAATGGATTTACCCAAAATCCAAATGAAGGCAGCGCGGGACTACACGTTGACCAAGGGGCGACAGTAAATCTACGCAATGTTATGGTTCAAAACAATATATCTGCCTTTGAAGGAGGAGGTATTTATAACAAGGGTAAAATGCGAATCGATGATAGTGATATATTAAATAACAGCATCCCTTTTAATAGTTCTGGAGATTTATCACGGGGTGGGGGAATCTTTAATGCCGCCGAATTGGGAATATACAACAGC
>JBGCDP010000037.1:0-88357 GCA_045105475.1 Anaerolineae bacterium | reverse complement strand
TTTCCGCAATGTCCCAGAGCCGCCTTCAGCTTCGGCCGAATTAGAGCCAGGCGAATCGCTTATCGGTACCGGCTTTAAGCGGATGTTTGCAACCATTCGTGAAATCCGTGACTTCAAAGACCTATTCACTTTCTTAATCGGCTTTTTGATCTACAACGACGGCATTAACATCATTATCGGTGTCGCAGCAATTTACGGCCGTGAGTTAGGCTTCCCATCAACGCAGCTTATTTTGGCGATTTTGCTGGTCCAGTTTGCCGGTATCCCCTACACCATGATCTTTGGTAACTTACCGTCCAAAGAGAGTAAATGGCAGAAACGCTTTTTAGCATTTGTTTGCTTCAATATTATCGCCCTGCCACTCGTCGGTATCAGTGGAAAATTTTTCTTACCCCAATCGATCACCGGCCGGCCTTCGCCTGATTTTGTCGCGACAGATACCCATCTGGGCCAAGGCGTTTACCCTATTGCCGAAGCGGCGTCCCAAACGGGCACATGGTCCGCAGAAACGATCAGTGGTGATATCCGTGGACAAAGCTGTGCCTGGTACGCATTTAACTGTGACGACAGCGAGTTTGATGTCCCATACGCTACTACGGCCGAAGCAAACAGTCGCTTGGACATTCCTTTTAACGGCCAACCGTTCAAATTCACCCATAGCATCGGCCCTGACCATGGAATTTGGGCTGTTGAATTAGACGGCGAGCCATTGCTCGACGCTGACGGCATTCCAGTGACGATTGACGCTTACAACGAGACGGTTCGTTATGATGTCACCAAAGAGTTTGAAGCAGAGTCAGAAGGTGAGCACCTTCTTTCATTAATTAATACAGGCGAAAAAGCGGCCGAAAGTAATGGCACGGTTCTGTCGGTTGCCACCTTTGAAATATTGCAACCGCTACGGGCCAGCAGCTTAGCCACAATTTTAGCCATATTGGCTGGCGTTCAAGTCGTCGCCGCAATATTCGCATTGATAGCAGCACCACTCTTTAGCAAGATGGCGGCCGCCATGGACACCAAACGTGCAATCTTCTTAGCACTGTTCGCCTATTCGATCATCGCTGTGTGGGGTTATTTCTTAAATGCAGTTATCGAATTCTGGTATCTAGCTTGGATGGTTTCTGTTGTGCAAGGTGGTAGTCAAGCACTTAGCCGGAGCTTGTACGCATCACTATCACCAACCAGCCGCTCAGGTGAATTCTTCGGCTTCTTTAGCATCATGTCGAAGTTTGCGTCGTTCTTGGCACCACTTGTATTTGTCGTTTCAGTGGCACTGTTTGACAGCAGTCGGCCGGGTGTGCTCTCGCTCATCTTCTTCTTTGCAATCGGCATGTATCTGCTCACCAAAGTCGATGTGGATCGTGGAATCGCCTTAGCCAAGGCCAAAGACGCTGAATACTTAGCAACCTAACCTTGCGCTCCCAAATCCGCACGCTAATCGAAAATATTATTCCAGTTGATGCACTTGAGGCTGAACATCAGTCTCAAGTGCTCGGCTGGATCGATTCAGGTGCTGGGTTGTTTCGAGTGGAGAAGCCTGCAACACCTAGCCCTCATCTCGTTTCTTACTTTGTCGTTTTTGATGCTCAAGCGAATCAGATATTGTTGGTTGATCATAAAAAAGCGCAGCTCTGGCTCCCCAGTGGCGGACATGTTGAACCAGATGAACATCCTAAAATAACGGCCGAGCGCGAAGCGTTGGAAGAATTAAACCTGAAGGCTAACTTTCTTTTTGAAAAACCGATTTTTGTTACCGTTACAGAAACAGTTGGGCTCACAGCCGGACATATCGATGTTTCATTATGGTATGTGCTCAAACACAATTCGGCCGACCCCCTAAATTTTGATGAAGATGAATTTAATCAAATAAAGTGGTTCGATCTAGACAAAATCCCATTTGAAAAAGCAGAACCCCATCTGAAGAGATTTATTAAAAAGCTAACTTATGCTAAAATTTCAGCATCATGACAACCTTTGACCATGAAATCGAACAAGTCTCCCCAGCCATGCTCTACTGGATCGGCGCGATTATTCTCACCGTTGGCCTAATCTATCTGATTCTTGGCATTCAGGTTGATGCAGCAAGCGCGGCCGAATTCGCAACCGACCCAACCGCCTTCACATTCGTCTGCCCTCTTGGCGAATATCATTAATCGTTCAGTACCAACTTCCTATCCTAAAAGCTCCTAAAAAAATTGCTTACCCCATCTTCTAGATGGTATATTCACTGTATGGATCGACAATCTTTTCGCGAGCAACCGCTTCTCTCACTTCCCCAAATTATCATCTTCCTACTTGTCATTGGCGTACTTTACTTCACTGTTGTGATCAATCGTCGCAATCAAAATGGTGAGTTAATGCTCGAAGAGAGACAAGTGGTTGAAGCCCAAGTTGCTCTAGAAAGCACTCGCCAGGTTGAACTTGGAGCCACGCTTGAATACCGAACTGGGGATGAAAGCGTTGAAGATTATGCGCGTAATGAAGGTGGGCTGCTCCAAAATGGTGAAGTGCGTGTCAAGCCAGAATTAATCGAAGCGACACTCGCCCCAACCCCACTGCCGGCAACAACTCGTGACCCGATATTAGACGCGCAACCATGGCAAGCTTGGTGGAAAATGCTAAGTGATTCTCCACGCCCTTCCCGCTAACGCTTTTTTTGAGCCTACATTTTCTGACATCCACACAAAACACCCCCTTTTTACCTATTATCCCACTCCAAATAAGTACATTCGTCCTAACTGTTAAAATTTTTACACGTCACTGGAGCCGACTGGTAGTTGTCAGCCCTACGCCCCTATGCTAATATCCACCTGTTAAGTTGACATATTGTTGGCGAAGGTTCTACTTTCTACTTATTTACCTCTGGTAAACGTCCAAAATAGCAACTTCCACCCGAACTCTCATATTTCGGATTTACAGGCGGCCTGGATCGATTTCTGCTGATTTTCACCAGAAATAATGTCAGGCCTACGAAATGCAGATTAAGTCGGGCTAATCCCGAATTTAATGATGCACTCTAAGACAGTATGAATAGACGAGTAGTTGGAATACTCCTAATATTATTGGTCATTATTGCTGCGATCTTCCTAGGGGCGTTTTTTCTCCTTGGAGATGGCGGGAATCCGTTTGCACCAGAACCAACGGCTGCACCGACGAACACCCCAGCCCCTGTCATTGAGGGCCAGCCAACAGATGTTCCAATTGTGACAGTAGCGGCTGAAGAAAATGTTCAGTTTATTGAGGTTGTGGTTTCAAACAACACAATTCCGCGCGGTTTTCAGTTAACTGAAGCCGAGCTACAGACTGAACTTCGGTTAGCTGATCAAGTTTCCCCCAACATGATCACAGACATTGAAGATGCGATTGGCCTATTTACTCGCAAAAGTGTCTTCCAAGGTGAAACCCTAACAATAGAAGCTTTGGTAAGTGATTTGCGCCAAGTTGGTCAAGAAGATTTTGGCCCATCTTCGCTAATTCCACCCGGCTTTGTGGCTATGTCAGTACCGTTTAGCCGTGAGCATGGGGTTGGTAGCGCAGTTGAAGCTGGCGACTCGGTTGATATTTTAATTAGCTTCTTGCTATTACCAGTCGATGAGCAATTCCAAACGCGTCTGCACAACAACGCCGTTATCTACTTGACCCAAGAAGTTGAATCAATTGACGATCAAGGAAATACAATTGTTGAGACGGTTCAAGTTCCATTTCTAATTGAGCCGCAAGGACGTTACGAAGAGCTACCAACGGGTGATCTCGCAAACATAGCTCCTTCAGAACAAAATGCACGCGGTCAGCATGTAGCCTTTGTAATTCAGAATGCTCGTATTATCGAGGTCGGCGACTGGATTCCACCAGTACCGCCTATGCTACCAACACCCACGCTATCACCTGAAGAGGAAGAGCAGCTAGCAGAATCAGGACAAACACCTGAAGATGCTCAGGTGTCTCTTTCAGAATTGGCGAATGCGGTTAACGAAACAATAGCTCAGCTGAAAGACCCTCTCTTAGCTGAAACGATTTTAGTTGCGCTTCCTCCACAGCAGCAGGTCTTCTTAAAATATGCTGTAGAAACAAACTCTGTCGTTGATTTTGCACTGCGTGGCGAAGGTGATGGCCAACTTTACGCAGTTGAGAATGTAAGCCTAGATTATGTTCTAGAGCGCTTCAACATCGAGATTCCGCCAAACTTCACCTATGTGGTTGATACAGACGACAATACGTTTAAACCAGTTGAACCAGCAGGGACTCCTCAACCTGAGGAAGGAGATGCTGATGGCCAATAGAATCAAAATGAAAAAATCTAAATTAGCTTTTTTGCTTATCTTTTTGTTTGTTTTGGGACTACCTTCTGGCGTCATATTTGCGGCCGAAGGTTTACAACCTATCCAGCAAGAAGATGGTGAAGGGGACGACGAAAACAACGAGTTTGTGAATGTTGTCGTTGCCCGGGTTCCAATTCCACTAGGAACCCGCCTCGAAGTTGAATACTTAACAACCGAACTACGGCCGATTAATAATATCGCTGTCCGTGGTGGGTATTTCTTTGGATCACCAGAAGAGGTCGCAGGCAGCATCGTTAAAACGGACATTGCCCAAGGGCAGGAAGTTTTAGCGCCGATGTTGGCTTTAAACGCAGCTGACTTGCCTGATATCGGGTCTGATCTTTCATTGCACATTGACAACGGCCGAGTCTCTATCGCAATCCCTGTTGATAGTTTGTCCGCCGCTTCATATGCGATGCGCCCCGGCGACTTTGTTGATGTCTTAATGAGCTTTGACATTGTCGAGCTTGACCTCGAATTTCAAACACCGTTGCCAAATATCACCCGTCTGGTTGACGCAGATGCTCTAGAAGAAGGCGAGTTCTTCCTTCTACCCGCAATCAGCCAAGGCCGATTAGAACTTATTCCTGAAATTGACCGCGTCATTACAACTGTGCCGCAGGGCATAGACAATGTAGAAGTGGCCTCTGGTGAAGAAACAATCGTGCGCCAAATTCCGCGCCGTACTTCTCAGCTTACTATTCAGCAAGCTGAAGTATTATGGCTAGGCAACTGGTCGAATCCTGGCCAATCTGGTTGGGAAGGGCCAAATAATTATACGCTCATGGTTCAGCTCGAAGAGTTGGAACGATTAGAGAGCGAGGTCGAGCAATTACCTCCTGAAGATCGAGAAGCACTGCTGCTTAATTACGGTCTACAGGCTCAGACACTGCGTGATCAGCTAGAAATAGTGCGCAATCGTTTAACTCAAATTTCTCCAGACCTAATCATTGTTAGTTTGCCATTACAAGATGCATTAACAATGAAGTGGGCTTTAGAAGAACCAGGCATAGACATTGACTTGGCACTGCGCTCACAAGGTGACCGGGCTGTATTTGTAACCACGGCCGTGAGTTTGCCTCAGCTGGTTGAACAAGCGGGCTTGGCTATTCCAGAACCATTCCAGTATGGTCTAGAGCCACCTATCGAGAGTTTTCCAACTCCATAGAGTCCAACAACACAGTTAAAAACAAAAAAGGCCAGCTTTAAAAAGCTGGCCTTTTTTTGTTGAAACCAACCACTTTCTTTTCCCTTTGTTATTTTTCGGCTACCATCCCAAAAATTTTAACTTCCTGGAGAAGATCCATTATGATGAAAGCTGCCGTATTACGTGAATTTGGCAAACCGCTTGTCATTGAAGAAATAGAAATAGCCGCTCCTCAAGCAGGAGAGATTAAAGTCAAAATGGCGGCATGTGCCATTTGCCACAGCGATATTATTTATGCCGATGGTGGTTGGGGAGGAAATCTCCCACTCCTCTTAGGGCATGAGGCGGCCGGAGTCATTGAAGAAGTCGGGCCGGGTGTTACTCGTTTAAAGGCAGGTGACCATGTTGTGGTTACGCTGATTAAATCGTGTGGGCACTGCTACTATTGCGATCAAGGGCACTTCACAAGCTGTGAGACAGATTTCGAACGTAGCGAGGATTTACTGCTAGACGGTGATAATCAAGCCGTAATCCAAGGCTTAAACACCGGAGCGTTTGCTGAATACGTGGTTGTTGACCAATCTCAAGTCGTTGTTATTCCAAAAGAAATCCCGCTTGATAGCGCCTCGCTATTGGCCTGTGGCGTTATTACAGGCTTAGGTGCCGTAACAAATACGGCCGAGGTTCCGGCCGGAGCCAGCGTTGTTGTGATTGGCAATGGTGGTGTTGGACTCAACAGCATTCAAGGTGCAGCTCTTTCAGGCGCACACCCCGTTATTGCAATTGATCTGAGCGACAGCAAACTTGAAGCGGCGCTAGAGTTTGGAGCGACCCATGCCATCAACCCCCGCCGTGAAGATGCAATCGAACAGGTGAAGGCCTTAACCAGCGGCCGTGGAGCAGAATATGTCTTTGTAGCGGCCGGAAGTGGACCCGCCATCGATCAAGGGCTTCAGCTTGTGTCGGCAACTGGGACATTCGTGATGGTTGGTATGCCGCCGACAGGGGTCATGACCGAAGTTGAAATGTCCAACATCGCCGCAGCTTCCCAAACAATCAAAGGCAGCAAGATGGGGTCGGCTCGGCTACAAATCGATGTGCCAAAATTGATCGAGCTTTATCAGAGCGGCCGCTTAAAACTGGATGAGCTAATTACTGGTCGCTATCCGCTTGAGCAGATTAATGAAGCGATTGAATCAGCCCGTAATGGTGAAGCCTTACGAAATGTGATTATTTTTGACTAAAAACTGGCTGAAGTGGCAAAGATTTACCCTATAAAACCTTTGCCACTTCGCTCAGATTCTCTATCACTCATCTTCCACGCTTAATTTTTGAAAGTCTGTATAATTCCGGCCGTGAATATTTTAAAAAGGGTGTGGGGCATAGTCATAGCTGGATTATTTTTTCTAGCCGCATGTAGTGCTGCAAACGAGCAAAACAATCCAAACACAGATGTTTCTTCAAACAATGAGGTAAGCGTTCCTGCAACTGTTCAAGCAACCGCTAAGGTTCAGCTTACTCCCATACAGCCAACTCAAACCCCAATTCAGCTTTCAACCATCGCACCAACTCTAAGTTCCCCACCAACTTTAGCCGTTGAAAATATTCCAACTGAGCCTGCTCCAGCATGTGCGCAAGCGGAGCTGGTTAATTCCGGCCGGATTTGCTTTACGGCAAACAATGGAGATGCATTTATCCATCCTATTTCAATGGTGAGCAACGGCCGGTTAGCATGGCTGCTGGATGGTGGGAAAATTTTGCAGATCGATCTTGAAAATCAAACCTCACCAGCGGTTATCTTAGCCCCCGGCGATATGGTTTCAGAAGATCCGGTCCAAGAGCCGTTAGATTTGTCTCTGATCGATCTGAACGGTGATCCTTTATCTGGATTATTGGTATTAGATCGAGTTGGTGATGTGTATTTATATGATCTTAAAACCAAGCTATGGGTTCAAGATCGCTACTCACGGCCGATTGGGACGACCTCCTCCCATTACTATCTTTCACTCGCAACCAATGGCTTGGACCGTTTCCTGCTCGAAACAAGCTATCGATACGGCGTCCGCTATCTACCTGATCAAGACGAAACAGGCTGGGCGGTTGATGAAGAAGACATATTGATCGATTTGTCTGTTTTACGCGGTTCAGCAGAGTCATTCGCCTATGTGCTCCAACGGCCAATTGATGAACCATACGCTGAAATCATCCGCTATGTTCAGGGGCAGATTGACAGCAACTTCCGGCCGAACATCGAAATTGTTCAGCCCCGCGAAATTCAGGTCGGGCCAAAAGCACTTTATCTTCTTGATGAGGGAGGATTACGGCTCTCTGTTCTCAATAACGAAAACGGAACCCTGCTTTCTCAAACTGAATTTGATTTCCCTATTTCAACCTTCGCCCTGGCTCTTGATCAGTTCGGCAGTTCAATACCGATCTATGCAGGAAAAAACGCCATTTATTTGCCAATCCAACCTGAAACACAAATGGTCATTCATTTAGGTGATAATCCGGTTATACCCTCAAGTCGCGCCCCTCATGATCCGCAATTTTGGTCTCAGCTACCCGATCTAATTTTGCCGATTGAAAATTTACCTCCTGACTTTCGTGAGTTACGGCTCCCAGGTGCACCACGCCACTACCGACAAGGTATCCACGAAGGAATGGACTTCTACTGGGGGCCAGGACGAGAAATTCGAGCAGTGGCGGCCGGTACCATCATCAGAGCAGATTGGGACTATATAGAACCATGGCCAGAGCTTTTCTACTTTTATCGAGCAGAGGCAGCTCAGCTAGGGCAAACGTCTGATAAAGGACTAGACTTTTTCCGTGGTCGCCAAGTGTGGATCCAACATGACAACGGCTTTATTTCCCGTCATGCTCACCTGAGTACAATTGATTTTAATATCGATGTTGGAATAGAGGTTGCCCAAGGACAGACTATCGGTCAGGTAGGTAATTCTGGTTCGCCTGGTTCACTTGATGGGCCAGCGGTCGATTCCCATTTACACTTTGAGCTATGGTATGGTGATCAGAGCTATCTGGGACAATATCTACGCCCGATCGAAACTCGTGAACTGATTGAAAGAATATTTAGTAGCGCTGAGTAAGTTGACAAGATTTTTATATCCATATGAAAAGTTTCTATTCACAATTTAAAGTTATTGCCCAGACTGTATTTCTATCAATATTTTTGCTGGGGTGCACTCAAGCCGTACCCTCGGAGCTCCCACCACTCCCGACGCTGCTCCCAACCTCTGCGCTTCCGGCCGAAGTGCCAACGATTACGCCGACCCTGCCGCCTACACGCACCCCCGTACCAACGCCATTGCCTCCGACCCTTACACCCACAATTGATACGACATTACCAACGATTACACCCACACCTGATTTTAATATTCAACCCGCAGTCAATATAACAAGCTTAGGTGAAAAATCGGCTCTGGCTGGCGAACTTCTGGTCATCTCCGGCCGAGCTGCGCGTCGCTCCGATCAGCGGCTTGAAGCCGCACTGTGGACGCTTGACGGCCGTTTGCTTGTCTCAGAACAAATCGAAGAACTTGATTTCGGTGCGTGGGAAGCAAATCTACCTTTACCTGCCACATTTAGTGGGCAAGCACGATTTATAACCACAGTCTGGAATATGAACGAGGACCCGGAAAGCGCCGCCGCCAGCGACAGCTTGCTCGTCAACATTTCCCCTGACACCACCCAAGATCGCTATCTACAGCTTGATCGACCGGGGGCCAAAAGTGAAGGTGCCGCTGGTTTTTATCTATTTTTCGATGGGTACGCCCAACGCCCCACAGATTTTTCTGTCACAATCGCAATTAAAGCTGACGATTGTCAAACAATTGTATCCCGCCAGCGATTCCCTCTTAATGGCAGCGGATTTTGGCGCGGGTTTGTCCAAATTCCTGAGGATATAACCGGAGAAGCCTGTGCCATCGCTTGGTTCGGTGACGAAAATTCGGCCGACCGACGCGAGGCACAATATCAAATCAATGTAACTCCAAAAGACGATGCGGCCGGAACGATGATCGGTTTACCCAAAACGGGTGACACGATCAGACAAGGTGAAACGGTCTTTTTTCAGGGAACCGCATGGAACGCATCTGGTGACACCCTGAACATTCAGGTGCGTTTAGCAGATGGCTCAGTTGCGGCCGGAGATACAGTCGATGTCGATAAATTTGGCTATTGGGAGGCGAACTTGCTTATGCCCGTTGATATCACAGGTGAGATGCAGATCACAGCCAACGGTGGCCGTGGGTCTGATTCAATTTTACTAACAGTAGAAGAATAGTGAGGCAAGCCTACTGGTTTTCATAGCGCAAGCGACGCAAGAAATCGACCGTCTTTAAGCGACGTTCAAGATGATAGGTAATGTAGTAATGTAGGATGTCTTCAAGCTCTTGGTGCAGTTCACGCCGCAGTTTTAGCTGGCGTACTTGCTCCCACGGCCGGGTTTGCAAAAAGCGCATCAGCTTGACAGCAGCTGCCGACACTGGCCGGGCACGTCGCTCCTCAGCCAACTGCTCAGGCTTCAAAATTCCCCCCATCTCTGCACTGAAATATTGATCTTCTTCTTCAATTGGCGCGCGCGAAGCAACACATTTAAACAACTGGGGCTGGAACCCTGTCAGGCTTAGCATGCGTAGCTCGAAATAGCGGGCGGCTAATAGATGGTTGTTCTCATTCGCAAACCAACCAAGCCCCTCGGCTAATAGTTGATAAAGATTAGCATTCTTATCTTCTTCTTCTGTGAAGCGATCTAACAGTTCAACGATATGGGCCGCATAGGTCGTCCGCACAAGGTCTTCACGTAAGGCCGGGTACATTTCAATCGATTCAGCTTGCGTGACAATATCAAATGTTTTACCAGCCGCAATCAGCAAATTAGATCGGCCGAAAAGCTCCACATGTCCCGTTTGACGGCTAGCCGGTTTGCGAGATCCCTTTGAAACCGCCTTGAGCTTGCCATAATCGCGCGTAAACACGGTAAGGAGCCTATCAGACTCACCCATATCAACTCGGCGTAAAATGATCCCGTCAGTTCGACGAGTTTTAAAGCGGTCATAAGAAGACATAAAGGTAAAGGGAATCAGGCAAAGGGTTAAAAATCAGACTCTCAACCCTTACCTCTATTCTTTTACAGGATACCAAAGCTCGCGTGCTTCGCCGACCAAATAAAGCGAGCCTGTAATTAAGATCAAATCATCTGGTCCAGCTGCTTCTATCGCTTCTTCTACGGCCGCACGCACATCAGGAGCAATTGAGGCTGGAATATTTGACATCTGCTCAATTGTGTCACGAATAATAGCTGGGTCAACTGCCGGCTTGCCAGGCACATTAGGAGCGGTGGCAATCACTCGATCCACGGCCGGAATCAGCACCTCTAGAATATCACTGACTTCTT
Source organism: Anaerolineae bacterium (assembly GCA_045105475.1). Lineage (GTDB taxonomy): Bacteria > Chloroflexota > Anaerolineae > Promineifilales > Promineifilaceae > WTJY01. Next base: position 77,475 of record JBGCDP010000037.1, on the reverse strand, counting down.
TATTAACGATACTGCCGGTAATGGCCGTTATCTTTTTGGTTGGGAATGCATCTTTTAAGCTTTCGACCAAAGCGCGCATTTTATGAGGATTATGCGCCCCATCGAGCAAAATAAGCGGTTTACGCGAGACTTGCTCCATCCGGCCGGGACACGAGAAGTTTGCTAAAGCCGCTGTATTGACCGGCCCCATCAATTTTCCAGATCCAACGAGCACATCTAAAGCTGCGATAGCCAAAGCCGCATTCCCCAGCTGATAACGGCCGACAGGTCCAATCTTTACCCGTTCATAGCGTTTAAACGGTGCGTTAACCGTAATTGTGTGGGCATCATGCTCTTGATAAGCAAAGTCCCGATTTAAAGCATATAGCTTAGCTTCTTTTTCGGCCGCTTCTTTTTCTAAAATCGCCAACAGCTCCGGCTGTGTCACAGCTGTTATCGCCAGTTTCCCCGGTTTGATAATCCCAGCCTTATGTCCAGCGATATCAACCAGTTCAGGCCCGAGTGACTTTATATGATCAAAAGCAACGTTTGTGATAATCGCCAATTCTGAAGGCATCAGATTTGTTGGATCGAGTCGGCCACCCATCCCAGCTTCAACAACAGCAAAATCAAGCTTTTGCTGGGCTAGCCACATAAATGTAATAGCCGTCCAAGACTCTGTGTATCGTAGGCGGCCGAATGGACTATCAGATTTTCCCCAGGCATTATGCATATCCCGAAACTGCCGCACCAGCTCTGCAAACCCCGCCAGTGAGACCGCACAGCCGTTGACCATTAGCTTTTCAGTTGGCATTTGCAGATAAGGGCTCGTGTGCAACCCTGCTCTCAACCCCATCCCCTGTAACATTGCGCCAGTCATCATCGACACAGAACCTTTCCCACTTGTGCCGGTAACGTGCACGGCCGGAAACTGAGCTTCTGGATTGCCAACAAACGCCAAAAAATCGGCCGTGCGTGCCATCGACTCCCGCATTTCGTGCTGGCGGCGCGCCGATGTCTTAGGCACCGAAAAGCGCTTTCCTTCAGGATCAGTCACGAGCGAAAAGAGCCAATCGTGCTCCCGATGAAAATCTTCTACATCGTTAATTTTAGTCTTCATTGTCAGATTCAAGCTCTTCTAAAAGCTCATGCATAGGGAACCAATATTCACGCATATCGCCCACCAAATAGAGCGAGCCGGTTACCCAGATAATATCTTGTTTTCCTGCTTTTTCGAGCGCCCACTTTAAGGCTTCAATAGGGCTCTCGATGATGTGAACGGGCAACTCTTGGCGACTTTCATTGGCGATTCGAGCCAGATCAGCCGGATCAACTCCCTCCCAAAGCCCCTTGGGTTCAAACCTAGTCACAATCAGTTCATCACTCAACGCAGCTACAGGCGGCACAATATTGGTTGCGGCTTTGCCAGCTTTGAGCCCTAAAATCGTAAAAAGCTTTTGACCCTGCTTCTTTTTTTCAAGGATGCTAACCGCCCCTTGGATTTTATCAGGATTATGCGCCCCATCTAACAATACCAAAGGCTCCGTTTGCATTTGCTCCACCCGGCCGGGCAGCGTTGCTTTCGCCAATCCGTTCAAGATAGCGCTATATGGGATCACCGTTTCACGGAGTGAAGAAACGGCCGCAACCGCAACCGCTGCATTCGTCTCTTGAAATGAACCTTCCATCTTCGTTTGTAACCCGTCATAGGTAATATCCGGCAAACGCACTGAAAACCCGGCAGGGTTTGACACACGTTCAAGATCAAAGTCGCGCCCCAGTATCCACAAACGTGCATCTTGCTCAGCGCACTTTTCTTCAACCAGTTTGATTACAGATGGCTGGGTTACACCGCTAACAACCTGCTGCTTACGCTTAATGATTCCACGTTTGTCCAGCACAATTTCTTCAACCGTGTCCCCTAAAATATCTGTATGATCCAACCCAACGTTATTGAGTACCGCAACTTCAGCTGGCAATACGTTTGTCGCATCACGCATCCCACCCAATCCAACCTCAATCACGGCGAAATCAACTTTTTGCTGAGCAAAGAGCGTAAACGTTAAAGCGGTTTGAGCTTCAAAATAGCTGGGGGCACCATATTTAGAGGTTTGACTAACCTCTTCAATCGCTGGTTTAATTTGTTTATACAGCTCGACCAGCTTGCTCGTTGCCGCAGGGCGGCCATTAAGCATATGCCGTTCGTTAAACACCTGTAGATTCGGCGATGTATGTAGCCCCACATAAAAACCAGCCTCTTGTAAAATGGAGGCAATCATCATCGACGTAGAACCTTTCCCCGATGTCCCTCCCACATGAATGCTGCGGAATTTATAATGTGGGTTATCAAGCAACCCGAGCAAATGGCTCATACGCTCTAAGCGTAGATTGATTTCAGAGCTGAACTTCACAGGGCCAATTAATGCCCGCAGTTCATTCTCTAACCAGCGGTATTGTTCTAAGACAGAGTTCATCTGCAAATTTTACCCCCCTAAAACAAAAAAAGACCAGTAAGCAATGAACAGAAAATATCCTTTCTGATCACTAATTACTGGTCACTAAAAACTAAAGCCGCGCTTTAGATTAAGTTAGATAGTCGCGTAAGGCTTTGCTTCGGCTAGGGTGGCGTAATTTACGTAAAGCCTTGGCTTCGATTTGGCGGATACGCTCACGTGTCACACCAAACTGACGGCCGACTTCTTCAAGCGTATGGTCTTTGCCATCGCTCAGGCCAAAGCGCATCTCAATTACAGAACGTTCCCGATCTGTTAAGAAGCCAAGCACGTTACGTACCTGCTCGCGCAATAGCCGACGTGAGGCTGCATCAATCGGCTCTTCAACCGACTCATCTTCGATAAAGTCGCCCAACTGAGTCGAATCATCGTCACTGCCAACTGGCAACTCTAGCGACATCGGGTCTTGCGAGATGCGCAAGATGTTACGAACCTTACCTGTAGCCTGGCGCCAACGCCGAAACAAAAGTGGGTCAAGCTGTTCATCTTTTGCTTGAGCCGCTTTGATCGCCTCAATCTCTTTTGGCTCTAAAAAGTCAAGCTCAAGAACCAACTCTTCGATTTTAGGTTCACGGCCCAAGGTCTGAACCATACTGCGCTGCTGGCGAATGATCCGGTTAATCGTTTCAAACATATGGACCGGAATCCGAATCGTACGTGCCTGGTCAGCAATTGCGCGGCTAACCGCTTGGCGAATCCACCAAGTGGCATAGGTGCTAAATTTGAATCCCTTTTTGTGGTCAAACTTTTCAACCGCTCGTAACAGTCCAACGTTCCCTTCTTGAACCAAGTCCAAGAATTGAATACCACGGCCCAAGTATTTTTTGGCAACACTCACAACAAGACGTAAGTTTGCTCGGGTAAGATGGGCTTTCGCTTCTTCAGCAATGCTATAAACCTGATACTCGTTCTGTTTCAGGCGGAACTCATCATCGGCCGGAATAAAGCTCTCGAACGTATCAATATCTGGTATCGTTTTATTTTTAAGATAGTAAATCTTTAAGCGATGCACAGCGTCGGGAACCATAATGTAAATGGCATTGAAAATAATAAATACTTCACTCGCCACTTCCGCCCAGTTTTTAGCTTGTCCCCACGCGCCACCATTTAAGTAGCTGCGCAAATAAGACTTTTCAGCCTGGTCCCACGATGCTCGCAGCCCAACCGCTTCTTCCAAGAGTTTAATAAAATCAGGGGGCTCAACCTCGATTTCTTTGCTGGCAATCATGACAGCGGTCCATGCAGCTTCAAATGTTTGAAAGTTGTGCAGCATCACCCGAACAAATGGATCACGATCTTCAAATATCCCCTCTTCTTTTGCAAGAAGCCCAGCTTGCTCAGTTAAAGCTTCAAGCGTCGCAGCTGCTGCCAGCTGAGAAGCAAGCCATACTTCTTGACGCGCCTTTAAAAGCGGCACCCGGCCGATTTCGCGCAAGTATGTATGAACAGGGTCATCATCGACAATCGGTAACTCATCAACAGCCAGATGAATAGTTGATTGGCGAGATGCTTCAAGGATAGACACATCTTCGCCATACAGTTCTTCATCAGACTCAGATGGGATCTCAATGCCCATTTCCTGCATGCGGGTATATAAGCGTTCGGTTTCCTCTTCATCAAGGTCACCCATCACTTCTTGCAATTCAGCCTCCTCGACGGAGCCTTTCTTTTTTGCAGCTTTCAGAAACGCTTCAATATCTATCGTCGTTTCTTCAGTTTCGTCCGCATTTTCTACAATTTTATTTTCTGAAATTTTTAGTTCTTGTGACATGTGTATTTTTCCCGGGTTTTAGCAATAAAGTTATCAAAACTACATGACAACTCATCTTCCGGTATAAGGCCATCAGTAAAAAATACCGCTCTAATGGTATCCCTTAAAATAACGGCGGTGTCAATCAAGTTGACGCCTAAAGGCGATTTTGATTTCTTGGACCAGTTACTTATTTGAATTTGAGTAGTCCAAGCCGGTTGTGTGACTATAAAATGCCAGCCCCCCGCATCCTATTTGCTCTGCTTTTACGATATTCACAAAAATGTGTATTGGGTTACGAATTGGGCGGAGTATATCTCTGCAATACAAACCACGCAGTGAATTCAGTACGATAGTAACCTGAACAGAGCGTTAAAAGTGATTTATATCTAATCTACCACTTATGCGAGTATCGCCTGTTACCTCGAGAACTAATACCCGTTTTCGCCTGATCAATTTCGTTGATTTCTTCGCCTAGGTTTTTGATCTGGTGGGTAAGCAAATTTAGCGATTCTTGTTCTGCATTGATATGTGCATCGGTTACCATTAGCTTCAAGTCTCTATGAAGCTGCTTCTTTTTTTCCCAACGCCACTGCAATACGGATAGAGCTAAACTCCGACCCGGTTTTTTATCAGATGCTAGGGCCTCTTTGCTAATGACCTTTAGCCTCTCTGCCAAGATCGGTTCGAGACTATCCCACATTTCACCAGAGGTGGCAACCTCGCCAGCACTCTGCTTATTGTTCATTATGAGAAATAACTCTCGATCAATTTGCACTGAAAAATCCTGTGCATGTAAGATCGGTTGACCTGTTTCGCTTAAGATTTTATTGACCTGCCGGATCAAAATTGGGCTATGCACACAGCGGCCTAAAAACTCTTCTTCTCGCCTAGTCGTCCTTCGTGAGGGGTCACGCAATCCGGTTGTGCGTTGACCCGGAAGAGGTGGTGGTTCTGGTTGAGCTTGACCCGATTTTCCAGTAACGACCGGCCGTTGGCGATTATTATTATTTGATGCGTTCTGACGCTTCTTTTTAATGTTGAGCTGTCTTAGAGAACGCTCATCTACTTGAAGCGTACGAGCCAAAAATTGCCAATAATGGTCACGCTCAACTGGGTCATTAATATCTAGGATGAGTGGGATTACCTGCTGAGCAATTTCAGACTTATTCTTAGCATCGCTAATTGGTTTTTGCTCAACGAGTATCGAGGTAACGTATTCAACAACCGATTTGGCGCCACCGATTAATTTTGCCCATTCGGCCGGATCGTTGCGAATAATACTGTCCGGGTCTTCCCCTTCCGGCATTGTCGCAATCCGAATATCAGCCTGCAATCGGCTCTCTTCCTTAACAAGCCCAGTAGGGTCAAAGCCGATTTCAGCTTCACGATCAAGCGTATCGCGAGCAACGTTTAGGCTCCGCATGGTTGCGTTAACCCCGGCCGCATCTGCATCAAGTGCAATGACAAAACGTTTTGTATACCGCTTTAATAGCTGAAGCTGTTCACGAGTTAAAGAAGTCCCCATCTGCGCCACGACGTTACGGAAGCCACCTTGCCACGCCATGATCACATCCATGTACCCTTCAACGATGACGGCTTGGCGAGCCTCACGCACAAAGCGCTTACCCATGTCGAGCCCAAATAGGAGATTACTTTTATCAAACAAGCCAGTTTGTGGCGAGTTTAGGTATTTAGGAATGCCATCTTTTTCAAGTGTACGTGCTCCAAATCCAACAGTCCGACCGTTAAGGTCTCTAATCGGAATAATAATCCGATTGCGAAAACGATCGTACTTGGTTCCTTTGTCAGCATTTTCTGTTAGCAGACCTGCATCCAATAAATCTTGCTCTGAATAACCTTGATCAAGAAAATGTGTGCGTAAGGCATCCCAAGCATTGAGCGCATAGCCGACTTTAAACGTGGCGATGGTCTCCTCGCTAAACTCACGATCCTTTATATAGCTACGTGCAAATTCAGCTTGTGGTGCATACAAGAACAGTTGATGGAAATAGTCGGCCGCTGCCTCTAATAACTCAACCTGCTCTTCCTCAAGTGACTTCCGTTTCTTTTGCTGTGGGGATAGCTCTTCAAGCGTGACATTGGCTCGCTTAGCAAGCTGAACGAGAGCCTCTTTAAAGTCCCAACCGTTCTTCTTCATCACATAGCTAAAAATATCACCACCGTCTGCACAGGCTCCAAAGCATTTCCATGTACCACTTTCTGGAAAGACTGCGAAAGCAGGCGAACGAGTATTATTGTGAAACGGGCAATACCCCATGTAGTGACGGCCGGATTTCTTTAACTGTACGTTTTCAGAAACGATATCGATAATATCGAGTCGGGCTTTTATTTCTTCTACAGGGGACATTCAGTGATTGATGAGCAGTGGTTAGTAAATTAATGAGTAACTCCCCACTAAAATCTAACCATCCATATTTAAGACCTAAAAGAAGTTATTCTATCTCACAAAACGGCTGCTATCCATCGATTAAGGCAACACTATTGTTGTAGAAAATTTGCTCTTTTAACCGGTTGTCGTCTTTACAGGCTATTTCGACGCAACGCTTGGCAACTTCCATCCCACCCCATGGCCAGTCAGATCCATAAAGGATTCGCTCAGGGCCAAACGCGTCAATTAAGGCTCGAATCATATGCGGCGGCTGAAAAGAAGTGTCAATAAATACGTTAGGGTATTTGGCAAGTGTCTCAATCACTTCCTGCACTTGGCCTAATCCAGCATGACCCGCAATAAAATTAACATTCGGAAATGCTTCAATCAAAGGAATGGTGGGTGCAATTTCGCCAAACTCCGGCCGCTCATTGGCCCGCTCTTCTTTTTTTGCAAAATAAAATGCATAACCACTATGAAACAAAACCGGCCGATTGTGGGGGGCAAAGGCTTCTACAACCTCAAAGGTTTGGGGGCTATCAAGCGGAATTTTGTCAAGAATGGGATGGAGTTTTAGCCCCTTGGTTCCTTTTGAAATTTCATCGCAGAATCGCCCGGTATGATCAGCTGCATCAGGTGAATAGTCAGGCCCGGTAAAAGGAATCACACGGCTATCTTTTTGAGATGCTTCAATCACTTGTTCGGCCGGAACATAAGGATAAACGGACAACACCGCACAACGCTCTACCCCATTATTTTCCATCGCCTGCTGTAGATTCTCCAATGTAGCGATCTGGTTTCGCTTTTGCCCAGCTAAAATATTTAAACGATGGGTCAACTTACCAAAGACTGAGTGGAACCTTGGCCATTCGGGCCAATTGTATTTTTCATATACATCGTTCCAATCTGGCGTTTTTTTGACCCCCTGCTCCCAGATAAGCGAATTTTGCCGTGGGTAAAGAATATCACCAAGGTGGGTGTGAATATCAATAATTTTCATGAAAATACTGAAATGTAGATTGAAGAAAGAAAGTAGAGCCACCAAATTAACAGGGTAATCTTTATTTTTACCTTCCGCTACTATGTCCGACTCTAATTAATTGTAACTGAGGCAGCCATTCCGTCTGTTATCGGTTTTAGACTTTCAAAATCATTAGCTGAAATCAAGTTAACCATAATAATGACAGTCTGGCCTTTTACAATAGCATAATAGTCAACCAATATTGCGTAACGCTGAAAAACAACGTCGTATTGGACATGCGCAGCACTCTGCCCGCCAAATGTGAGTGATCTAGGAGGAACAACTAATTCGGGAACTGTGTCATAGACGGCAAATTGGGCTACAAAGTCTTCCAATAGTTTGACTGGGTCTGGTTCCTCAGGAGTGCTCACAGCCTGAGAAAAAATTAGTATAGAGGCTCCCGTCTCAAATTTATTATCGGCTAAGAGTTCATCGGTTGAGGCAAATATAACGGCAGAACCATCGTCACGAACGCGCCAGTCTGAGGGGTAGCCCAGAGAAAAACGGCCGTCGCTTGATTGAAACTGAAGCAGTCCGGCCGGAACCGAGACGCCACTATCAATAGGTTCTATCGCTTCTCCTGATTCTGGATCAACCTGCTGGCCAAAGCTGCCAGACTCGCTGGCCGCGCTTTGTGCAGGGGGTGTCAGGGTTGGTGGAGCGGGGGTTGGTTCAGGGCGCGACACGATTACCGTCCCGATAATCCCTCTTAGTAAAGCTTCATTCGCTCCAGGATCAAACGTTGTGCCCGTGGCAATGATGCCAGCCCGGCCGTTTTTGACCAGTGCCATGATATGGACCAGCTCTTGACCTGACTCATCATTTGAGATGGCGCTCAAAACAGCGGCCGGCTGCCCCCCAATCAAAATATTATTGGGTTCTTCTACAATTTTTAACCCACCTTGATCAATGGCAAAGTCGCGCAAGGGAGTCGCAAGATTATCAGAAGCAATCATCGCTTCAGGTGCAGCGTCAATTGTCAAAAGGGCACCAGGATCAGAGCTTGCTTGGCCAGATCCAGTCAGGAGATCGGCTGACGAGGCCACACGCAGATTCATATCGTCATCGACGATCCAGTTGGGCGGGTAGCGCAAAGCTATACCCAAGTCCGTACTGAGGTAAGCGATAAAGCGGCCGGATGGATCGCTTGTGGCTGTGGGAAAAGGAGTAGACGTCGTTGATGGTGGATCAACAGCAGGCAAGATCGGATTAATTAGATCACAGCCCGAAAGTGAAAGTAATAGCGATAAGCCAAGGAAACAAAAAACAACAGGCGGCTTGCATAGGCGCCAAAATCGGTTCAATTTAGGGAGCACTCTCAGCTCCACCTATATTTTCAGGCGAGAAGCGTTTAATCTCTCGATCCGGATCGATCGGGATCACAAAAAACTGTTCATTTGGTGCTTTAAGATTGTAATCGCGTATTTGACGGTTAAGGGTCACTACCCGTTTTTGAAACTCAGTCACAGCTTCATTCCATCGAATCTTGCTCCACTTGGTTCCAGTCCAGCTATCACTCGCTTTTTGCAGTAAGTCACAAGTCTCTGCAATCATATCCTTAAGTCTTTTTTGATTATCGATAAAACTCGGCCGGTAACCGGCTTGTTTGATAATGCTGTGCGCCAGCCGCGTTTCGGCTGTATATGGGTTTTCATCTAGCTTGAGCCGCTCACCCTCATTCTTAAGGTTTTTAAATTCACCGCTTTTTTGTGCTTTTTGAATTATTTCTTCTATAAATTTCATTTAATGGATGCTGGAGATTAGATGCTATTAACATCTAATCTCCGATATCTTTTAAAGAGCCAGCCTATAAGCCGCATTCTGTCAATCTTAATGAAATTAATCGCTAAGAGTGGTGACCATCTATCTGGGACGACCGTTACCGGCCGCCTCATGCAGCCGACCCGAATGTCAAATGGGACGAGCCGCCCCACGCTAACTGTGAAATCACAGCCAACTTTCATTCTGCTTGACCTTGCTCCTGGCGGGAGTTTGCCTGGCCAGAGACATTACTGCCCCTGCCGGTGGTCTCTTACACCACCGTTTCACATCTCACGCATAACTGTGTAAACACAGCCTGTCGCAATATACCTCTCTGTTGCACTTGCCATCGGGTTGCCCCGCCCGGCTGTTAGCCGGCACCATGCTCTGCGGAGTGCGGACTTTCCTCAGCACCAAAGATGCTAAAAAGCACTTTTTGATACCGCGATCACCCAGCTAACTCTTGCTAAAAAGTTTAGCTGAAAAGTAGCAAACAATAAAGCCACGACTTACCCTTCTTTCATTAAATGTTTCATTCCTTCTAAGATGTATATAATAGCCGCCTAGAAACCTCATTCCGTAGCCATTGAGAGGAAAAAATGACGTTATCCACACCACCTTTGTCCCTTGGAATTGAAGAGGAATTCCAAATTGTCAATCCGGAAACCCGTGATCTACATTCATCAATTGAAAAGTTCATTAAAGCCGATACAGATAGCGACAATAAGCTCAATTTAAAGCCGGAGTTTATGCAGTCGCAAGTTGAAGTAGGCAGTCATGTCTGCCGAAATGTGGCTGAACTTCGACAAGAAGTTGTTCGCTTACGCCGCCAAGTTATTCAGATGGCAGACGAGGAAGGGTTAGCCATTGTTGCAGCTTCAACCCATCCATTTGCAAAATGGAGTGAGCAAGCGATAACAGAAGCTGATCGCTACAAGGAAATGCTTGATGACATGCAAGGTGTTGCGCGCAGCTTGCTAATTTTTGGCATGCACGTGCATGTGGGGTTTGGGCATAAAGATGATTTAAGCTTGAAAAACCTGATGATCGAAATCATGAATCAGGTCCGCTACTTTGTGCCACATATTTTAGCTCTTTCAACCAGCTCGCCCTTCTGGCAAGGAGAATCGACAGGTCTCAAATCATATCGTTCTGTGGTATTTGAGCAGCTGCCTCGCACAGGGATTCCGCCAACATTTGAGTCATGGGGTGAATACTACAATTACGAAAACCTGATGAACAAAGTGGGGGCTTTTGGCAAAGGGGAAAAGGTTGCCAAAATTTGGTGGGACATCCGGCCGCATCCGATTTACGATACTTTAGAATTTCGCATTTCGGACGTCTGCACAACAGTAGATGAGGCAATCTGCCTAGCCGCATTATTTCAAGCGACCTGTGCTAAATTGATCAAACTACGTCGTGACAATATGAGTTGGCGCAACTACCGTTCTATACACATTTCTGAAAACAAATGGCGAGCTATGCGCTATGGAATTCATGGGCACATGATTGATTTTGGAAAACAAGAAGAAGTGCCGTTCCATTTCTTAGCGTCAGAGCTGCTTGAGTTTGTTGATGATGTATTGGACGATTTGGGCTGTCGTAAAGAGGTTGAATATGTTAATACGATCCTAAAAGATGGGACGAGCGCAGATCGACAGTTAAAGGTATTTAAAAATCATGGTGGTGAAGACAATCGAGAGGCAGCTTTAAACGCAGTAGTTGATCACCTCATTTTAGAAACAAAGCGCGGATTATGAGTTTGTTGCGCACCAGAGTGCGTATGTAATGGTAAAAAAGATAAGGGCTGGTAGCAAGTTGCTATCAGCCCTTTTTTCTTGACAGATTTCACCTTTACGATAATATTTAGGCAAGCCTAAATTAGGCTTGCCTAAACTTCGGACAACGATAACAATTAACGTATTAAAGGAAACTTTTATCATGCATAAACCAGTCGATTTTATAAAATTGCCCCTCATCATCTTGGCAATATTCATGTTGTCAGCATGTGGTGGCACTAATTCCTCAACAGAATCACAAAATAATACTGAAAGTTCAAGCACAGGTGCAGAAGGGACGGCCGACGGCATCTATTCTGATGGTATGTTCAAAATTGTTGCTACAACGACCCAAGCATTTGATGTCGCGACAATTTTGACGGTTGGGGTAGATAAGGTTGACATCACCCCTCTCATGGGAGCAGGTGTTGATCCCCATCTTTACCAACCTACAGAATCTGACATTACAGCCATGAACGAGGCTGATATGGTCATTTACAGCGGTCTTTTTCTAGAAGGGCAGTTTGACACTGTTTTTGAGGCTTTACGCGAACAAGGCGTTTTGATTCATGCGATGAGTGACCCGGTAAGAGCTGGTGGTTTCACCATCGGTGGCTTTACCCTTTCTGACGAACTCGTTGATGTAGACGACCCTCATTTCTGGTTTGACCCGCGAAATTGGGAACTTACGATAACAGATTTAGGAAATTCATTAGCTGGTATTGACCCTGACAACGCCAGCATGTATATGGCAAACACGGAAGCATATGCAGCCCAAATGACCGTTCTTTTTGATTGGGCGAATGAGAGCATGCGCTCAGTTGGTGAAGATCAGCGCTACCTTGTCACCTCACATGATGCTTTCCAATATTTCGGTGGCGCTTTTGGATGGCAAATGACCGCGATTCAAGGGCTCAGTACTGAAGATGAAGCCGGGGTAGGAGATATCCAAGGCGTTGTAGATTTTATTATTGAAAATAATATTCCAGTGGTATTTGTCGAAAGCAGTATTCCACCAGATACGATTGAAGCAGTCATTGAAGCGGTAGATGCGGCCGGTGGTTCTGTACGAATTGGGGTACGAGACATGTATTCAGACGCCATGGGGACACCTGGCACGTTTGGTGGCACATACGTCGGCATGATCGCAGAGAACGTACTTACAGTCCTACAATCGTATAATTGTGAAGGGGTCGACGTAACAATTTTAGACTGGCCAGAAGGGTTAACTGAACAGCCGCCAAGTGAAATTCTCAATGTGAGTTGTGAAGGCTAAAACACAAAAGATTAGGCTCATCTTCACAGTGAGTCTAATCTTTTAAATTTTCAGTGAAAGGATGTAAACATGACAAATCAGGCTGAATATACACAAAGTGCTGGCAAAACAATTGCTCTAGTCGTTGACGACCTAACTGTCGCTTACAACAGCAAACCTGCAATTTGGGACGTTGACCTGCAGATACCAGAAGGGGTTTTGTCTGCCATTGTCGGCCCCAATGGTGCAGGCAAGAGCACGCTGATTAAAGCAGCTCTTAATCTTATTCCACGCGCGGCCGGCTCCGTGCGTTTTTACGGCCTGCCTTATGAAAAAGCTCGCGACTTTGTAGGGTATGTCCCCCAGCGCGGCAGTGTCGATTGGGACTTTCCTACCTCAGTGGTTGATGTTGTTACGATGGGGCTGTATGGGCAATTGGGCTGGTTTCGGCGTCCCGGCCGTAAAGAGCACGAACTCGCTATGCATGCTTTAGAGCAAGTCGGGTTACAGGATTTTGCCCACCGGCAGATTAGCCAGCTTTCCGGCGGCCAGCAACAGCGCACCTTTTTAGCACGCGCACTGGTTCAGGATGCCCAAATTTACTTTATGGACGAGCCATTTGCGGCCGTTGATGCGGTAACAGAGCGTGCGATTATCGCCATCATGCGTGAGCTACGTCAGCGGGGTAAAACCGTATTAGTCGTCCATCATGACTTGGCAACAGTTGAAGAATATTTCGATTGGGTCACATTGCTCAACGTCGAAGTCGTTGCCAGCGGCCCAGTAGAAACCACATTCACCCCAGAATTGCTGCGAAAAACATATGGCGGCCGTGTCTCTTACCTACACGACGACAAAGCAAAACCGATCTTGGAGAGCGCATAATGCTAGCTACCCTATCTGCTGAAGATCGGCGAGTTTGGTGGCTCATTGGTGCCATTACACTCATTGCCCTCCTCTTTATCCCCTTTAGCCAGTCAGTACTTAACATACAGTATGGCTATACCTTACGCACCGTTGCATTTGGCGGCTCTTTGTTAGGAGTCGTAAGTGGCGTGCTCGGCTGCTTCGCTGTTTTGCGCCAACAAAGCCTAATGGGTGATGCCCTATCCCATGCAGCTTTACCAGGGGTAGCAATCGCCTTCCTGTTAGCGGGGAGACAACTGGGCTATTTACTAATTGGGGCAGCTATTGCTAGCTGGCTTGGGGTGCAGTTTATTAGCTCTGTCACCAAAACGACGCGTATTAAGCAAGACACCGCGATGGGCATCGTGCTTGCAGCTTGGTTTGCGGCCGGAATCGCCCTGCTCGCTTATATTCAAGCTCGCCCCGATGCCAGTCAGGCAGGTCTAGACACCTTCATTTTTGGTCAAGCGGCCGCCATTGTAGAGCAAGATGTTCAGCTAATCGCCATTGTAGGGCTAGCAGCATTTGTGGTGATGGCGCTATTTTGGAAAGAGTTCAAGCTCATTACATTCGATAGTGAATTTGCGGGTGCCAACGGATTCCGCGTCAATCTATTTAGCACACTCCTTTCGACCTTAATCGTAGTCGCTATTGTGCTTGGGCTGCAGTTAGCTGGTGTGATCCTTATGGTCGGCATGCTTATTGCCCCTGGCATTGCCGCTCGCCAATGGACAAACAAACTAACACAAATGGTGATTTTAGCAGCGGTTTTTGGTGCATTTTCAGGTGGAACAGGGGCAATCATCAGTGCGGTAGACACAGATGTCCCAACCGGACCCATGATCATTGTAGTTGCATTCTTAATTGTCGTAATCTCGATTGGCTTTGCACCCGGCCGTGGCTTGGTCTGGCGTCTACTGCGTCAGCGGGGTGACAAACAACGTTTTGCAGCCCGCACAGTACTCAATGATTTGTTTCACTATGCCTATGATCATGGATCGATGGAGACCGCAGTGCCGGAGTCGTTCTTGGCTGGTGTCAGCGGTAATGTCGTCAAGATAGGACTGCAGCAACTGCTACGTGATGGGCATGTTCAGCAAAAAGGAGATGACTGGCAGTTAACGCAAACTGGAGCAGAATTTGCCTCTCGTCAATACCACAACGTACTGCTTTGGGACATATATAGGCAATATAACGAAACGCTTGATTTGCCACTTATCGCAGAAGATCGACATCAAGATATTCGTTCATTGCTGTCAGAATCGGCCGTTGCCAAACTCGAACAAAAATTAGAGGAGCAAGCAACCTAATGTTTCAACTCGAAGAATATTTAATTAACTTTCTGCTCACTTTTGTCAACAGGGTTGACTTAAATGCTTTCCTCCGTGACCCACAAAACACAGCAACCATCATCGGCAGTCTCATAGCCGTTTCAGGCGCTCTTTTAGGCACCTTTTTACTACTGCGCGGCATGTCACTCACAAGCGATGCCATCAGCCATACGGTGCTCCTTGGCATCGTGATTGCGTTTTTGGTTTTAACCGGCCTGTTCAATCAAGCTCCCGACCTAAACTCACCTTGGCTCATTATCGGTGCATCGCTGGCTGGCGTAGCCACAGTTGTACTGACTGAAGCCATTTACAAGTCAGGTCTCGTTAAACAAGACGCAGCACTTGGGCTGGCATTCCCACTCCTTTTCGCTTTAGCCGTTATTATCGTTTCCCGATATGTACAAGACGTGCACATGGACGAAGACGCTGTCATGATTGGTGAGATTGGGGTCGCATGGGCAGACACGAACAGTCACTGCCTAGACAATTGTGAGACGGTGATAATCACTGAAGATGATCCTCGGGCTGAAATTTCGCGCCAGTGCACAAACTGCCGAGAAGAAGCGATCAGTCCACGTGATGAAGGTGCTATCTTTGTTGAGCGATGTGACAACTGCCGAATATATTCACCGGCCCAAGCGTGGCAGGCTGGATTTGTAGATACAGAACCGATCCTCGTTTTCTGGCCCAAATCGATTACGGTGATGGTCCTGATTACCATTATCACAGTGTTCTTTGTTACCTTCTTCTTCAAAGAACTAAAGTTATCCACATTCGATCCAGCGTTAGCGGCCGCGTTAGGTTTTCGACCGGCGATGCTCAATTACTCACTTATGGTTATCGTGAGCCTAGTTGCGGTTGGGGCATTTGAAGCGGTTGGATCGATCTTAGTTATCGCCTTTTTCATCATTCCACCGGCCGCAGCTTATCTGCTAACAGACAATCTATCCCGTATGCTCATTTATAGTTCTGGTATCGGAGCCGCCGGCGCCTATTTTGGATACGATCTCGCACGCGGCAGTTTCCTGGGTCTAATTCAAATCGATTCAGTTTTAGCAACGCTTAATAGGCTCTTTAATTTAGGGCTATTAGAAGAATGGAATTCCTCAATTTCAGCATCAATGGTGCTCATGATTTTCTTCTTCTTTGTGGTTTGCTGGATTTTTTCACCCAAATATGGCCTCGTTTCTACCTTATTACGCCGTCAGCAACAGCAGCAACGATTCGACAACCAAGTCTTGTTAGCCCATATCAACAATCACGAAGGAACCCACAGAGAGCAGAGTGAGCTAGCTGTGGAAACTCTTTATGACCATTTTCGCTGGTCTCCACGCAAAACGAAACGTCTGATCAACCAGCTACAAACTCGAAATTTTGTACACATCCAAGAAAACACAGTCCTTTTAACCTCTAAAGGTAAAAATCGAGTTCGCACCTTTCGTGAGACACAGCTTGCTCGCGAGACTGCAATTCAGTAAAGGGTGGTAAGCAAATTAAATCGATAGAGCAATCCGATAAGTAGTGACGCTGGTTAACCGTCTATTGATTTGGCTGATTTTGGGTGGATAATTTTAAAAGAAATAAAGGAAACGATTGGAGCCAAGATGAGTATCGCATTGACTACTATAGGCTCTCTATATTCTATTAGCGGCCAAAATTTGAAAGCCAAGCTTATTATGTTTCAAACGACAGCAATTGTTGCTTTTAACATAATTTCCCATACTTGTTTCCGTTCCGTTTACTGGCATTTTGCATTTGTGTAAATCGCTTAACACAGAAGTGCTTTTTTGTATACAGACTTACTTCATAAGCGTGTTAGGATTCACAGTTAGGGATCAAGAGAAAACTAAACCCTAATACACAACGCTCACCTATGGCCCTTTTACCAGAAGCTTTGGCTCTCCTTCTATTGACACACGTCATCGGGGATTATGCGCTTCAGACTGACTCAATCTATAAACTAAAAACGAGTGGCGGATTTCTTGGACTTGCTGTACACGTAGCCATCCATATTCTTATTACCGGGATGCTTTTGCAACTTGGCTTTTTACGCAATTGGCTCTTGTTATTGCTCCTGTTTTTACTGCATTTCACAGTTGATTTAGCAAAATTACAGGTCAATACTAGGTTTCAATTTCTAGCCTACCTTGTGGACCAGTTGGTACATATGGGATGTATTTTTCTTCTGTTTTGGCTCTTTCCTCAGACCCAAACTTCTTTACCAGAGGAGTGGCTCGTGCCATTCTTAGCCTATTCAATGGTCCCGTTCTTAACGATGACGATTTGGGTTTGGTATAGTGAAAAACAACGTCGCTTACGGCCGGATGATGAAGAGATTTTGCTAAAAGGCTTTTTTGGCAATATGAAGCTATTCTCTCAAGTTTCCGCCCTCCCTCTTATTTTCGGCGTCATCGCTTGGATCCGTTTTGAAGGGGTCCCGTTAGTTGAACTTGTTGTCAATAGCTTTAGCTAATTCAACTATATTTGCTAGCCTAAAAGCAAACAGCCTAAACACACAAATTAAATCTGTATATAAACATATCGGTCAAAAGACCGATGAATTAGTGTATGGTAAACTTTCCGTCAACCACTAAATATATCAATGGATATTCAACCTAAACCTATATGATGTCACTTGCCAGTAAACGCCATGCCATTCGCATGCTACTTGATGAGAACAATCCGGCCGATGCGATGGCAACTTACTATGCCTACTATCATGAAGCTGAGCGTACTTCACTCATTATCCATTCTGAAGAAGACAATCCCGATAAAACTGTAGGCTATGCCGCAATTTCACGCACGGGTATTGATCTTTTCCGCCCCCTAATAACAGCCCGCTTACCGATCCATGACCTTGACACGAGTGCTCATATTCTTAAAAAAGCGCTGCCATCAGGTGCCGAAGCCTTTATCGTTTGCCCCTTACAGTATGATCATTTAATTCGGGCAGTTTACGACGTCAAAGCAGATCAAAAACTTGAGCTTTATACTTTTCCAGCTGGCTTGCCAGAACCGATCATCAATATTTTTGTGACTAAGGATGATAGCAGCGACTATCCACGTTATGTTATTAATCGAAGCATAAATGGCCAGCGGACAACGGTCTCGAGTGCAGGGGTCAATTGGATGACGCCTAAATTTGCGGAAATAGCTGTTCGTACTTGGTCTGAATATCGACGAAAAGGGCTAGCCAAAAGCGTTGTGAGTGCATTAACACGCCATCTAATCGAAACCGGCCGACGGCCGATCTATGCCGTTAATGAAACGAATTACGCCTCAATTGAACTGGCTAAGCTAATCGGTTTCCGCGACAGTGGATATCGTCAATTAATGTACGAAGTTCGCGCCCGATAAATACCCAAAGAGCCATGATTATCGCCCTCTGAAAAGGAAGTCCTACAGCTTTCTGCCTGCTAGACAACATAACCCATGTTTAGTAAGACCATTGAATACCCTCTCTAAAAAAATTTCACGCAGTCTTGATAGACCTCCATATTGATCCATAGTTAAATGATTTACAGTAGACATTAAGTCATGCTTGTAGTTCATTATGCGGAACATAGCTCATTGAGATTTCCCTGATCATCTTGATGAACAGTTGATGCCCATTAAAGCCTGACTACTGTCTCTTGAAAATAAAAAAAAGGTTTAAGCCTAATAAAAATCAAGCTTAAGCCACATGCTCTATCGATCAGATTACAGGCAAGAATCCGCGGGATTCGGAGGCGCAGTAGCTATGGATGATAAAAAGAACGGCATTGTAAAATGGTTTAGCCGCGTAAAAGGATATGGATTTATCGACCCACAAGATGGTGGTTCTGAGGTATTTGTTCACTTTTCAGCAATTGAAGGCGAAGGATATCGCAATCTTTTTGAAGGCGACCCAGTTGAATACGTTGAAATAGATCAAGGCAAAGGGCCACAGGCCCAGAGCGTGATTCCACACTCAAAATAGGTAAGTTACGCAGTTTACTCTGCAAAGTTTTCAAAAGCATACAAAAAAAGCGGCATTGGAAATTTTCCAATGCCGCTTTTTTGTTTAACCTTATCCCACATATATCCCACAAAATAATGTGGGATATATGTGGGATAAAAAAAGGGCTCCCAATTTCTTGAGAACCCTTACAGTTAATAAGCCAAAAAGTTAAGCAGCTTCTACATTTAACATATCAAGAAGCATTTCAAATTCTTCGCGACAGTGACCACACATCACAAGATGATGCTGGACCAAAGGCATCACCTTTTCAGGAGCATCACCATTAGCGACAAGTTCCGCATACTGATCAATGACATCAAAGACTTCTTCGCATGCAAGCTCCCTGTCTTGGGTCATATCCAAAGCTTTGACTAGGCCTTTTACTATTTCTTCTTTCTTTTGTTCAGGTTTTGACGTTTGTCCCAGCACACGCTGAATAAACTCTTTAACCCGATTCATGATTGTTGACATTATTATTTACCTCTACTGCACTGACCTTTATGACGCTACGGTCTAAAAGTGTCTTACTTTTCAGGAACTTAAGTCATGCGAAATTAGTGTGAAAAGCCTAACGCAATTAGAATGAAAAAGTCTCAGAACCGTCATAAATTCCCCTTATTCAAAAACTGAGAGCACATCTTCAGAAGTCATTCCCCTTTCTGTCAGCTTCTTCTTTAGCCTGACCCGAGCATCGTGAATAAGTTTATAAAGCGCATTTCGATTTGTGCCTAGTTGCTCAGCCGCTTGCTCCAGCGGGACCCCCTCCAGCATGACCAAGGTCATCGCTTTTCTTTGCCGTTCAGTTAATTCTTCAACAATAAGGTTTTGAATTAATGCAATCATCCCTGATCGGGTTGTCCTGTTTTCGGGGGTTGGGCTTGGGTCCGACATAATCTTCGGCTCAAAAAAAGACTCCCCATCACGTGAGGTTGTCATCTCATCTAATGATGAATCTCGCCAGCGCCTACGCCTCAACTCGGTTAAAGCCACACGCACCGCTATTTTTTGAGCCCATGTTGTAAACTGGCTTTCCCCACGAAATGTATCGATCTTATCCAGAATCTTGAGTAAACTTTCTTGTACAAAATCTTCTATGATTGCATCAAGATTTGTGTTCAAGCGGCTGGATAAAGTGTAACGCAACCCTCTTATAAGGAGTTCACGTAAGTCAAGAAGAGCCGTTTCATCCGGTTCTCCTTTGAGTAATTCAAGCCATTCTGTATTAGTCCGCTTAGTCATTGAGGGGATTTTATCAGGCTGATACCCTACATCCAAGAAAAACGATACTTTCCTCAGTTGTCTATCAAAATATCAGCATGAATCATCGTTTCTCACACGGAGTTTTGGCATGTATTATCTTAAAAGATTAAAATCGATTTATGGATAATGATCAAGATATCGGGTTTACTCCTCCAGAGCATGACAGACCGGCAATTACTGTTGATGTCGTTATTTTTGCATTGAATAATAATGACCTGCATGCGTTGTTGGTACGCCGTCAACATGCACCCTATCAGGAAGTTTGGGCTTTACCTGGTGGTTTTGTGCAAAATAATGAGTCTTTAGAAGATGCGGCCGCCCGAAAGTTAGCTGAAGAAACCGGTGTAACGGCCGTTTATACAGAGCAACTGTTTACATTTGGCGATATTGATCGTGACCCACGCATGCGCATCGTGACCGTTGCCTACTTTGCACTTGTCCCTTATGAGTCAGTAGCTATACAGGTTGACCAAGCAGAACTAAAAGGAGCCGCAAAATGGTATTCCCTGAAATCATTGCCAGACCTCGCCTTTGACCACAAAAAAATCGTTGAATATGCCCACCAGAGACTTAAATACAAACTTGAATACACTTCGGTTGGTTTTGAACTTCTACCCGATCAGTTCACCCTAACACAGCTACAGCAGGCATATGAAGTCGTTTTAGACGAGCCCCTAGACAAGCGTAACTTCCGTCGCAAAATTCTAGCAGCCGGAGTCATCGAGGAAACTGGACAAAAAACAAAAGAAGGAGAAGGGCGCCCTGCAAAGCTTTATCATTATGTTGATGATTCAGTCGCTGAAATCAAAAGCCGCCGATTGTTCCCTTAGGATCCTGCAAAAGCAGCCTACACAATAAATTCGGCGCCCATAATTCGATCAATTCGAAAAGTACGCTGCTGCTGCCGTAAATGGCAAAACGCAATAAAGTACCCCGTCTTCCCATTTTGGGTTGCATAACGAGGGGTGACTCGCCGCGAATTAATCGTTCCAACCTCTGATACGTATCGAATTTTTATATCTTGCTTCGTTGCCAATGCCTCGGCCAATATTGGGGGCAATTCTATATCTTGCACAGAAGGGGAATACATAGCTCCATCTTGTGCATAAAGTAAATCACCGACGGTTTTAAACTTTTGCTTAGCTACCAATTCTCGATTCATCCGGCGAAAAACTTCGGCCGTGACCACAACATCATTCATTGCTCGGTGGGCTTTAGTCATTGGAACATTTAATTTGCCTGCAATATGGGTTAAATTATTACGTCCAAAGTGGAAGTATTGGCGAGCCAACTTTAGCGTACACAGCCACGGGTTTTCCAATGAACGGCCGATCAAGTTATATTCATTGCCCATAAAATCAGCATCAAATTTCGCATTATGGGCAATCAGCAAGGACCCTTCTAAAAATCGATCAAGTTCGTCACTAATATCGGCAAAAACGGGGGCATCAGCCACATCTTCATCGATGATTCCTGTAATTTCAGAGGCTCGTTGCTCAATAGGTCGGCCGGGATTTAACATCGATTGAAATTCACCAATCTGCTTCCCACCTTCTAACCGAACCGCACCAATTTCAATAACCCGATGGCCCAAAGCAGTATATAAACCGGTTGTCTCGGTATCAAGCACGACCACAGGAATATCATCTATTACTTTTTCATCAAAATCAAACATGAGGAACTTTTGGCTTTTAGATTGTAGGGTTTATATTAAGCTAATTCTAGGAGGTCGTGAAGCATGGAGCAACTTACCCCTTCTCTGCCACTAGTAATGATGAAGGATTTACAAGAAACCAGAAATTGACGATCATGACTACCGTAACCCTTCACTCAACAACCATACCGTTTACGGTGCAAAGAGGATGTTTTCATGACCAAATTTAATCTATTATTTTTATGCAGCCTTACGCTTACATTGGCTTTAACTTCCTATTCAGGCTCAGTTCAGCCCTCAGTCGGCGCTATCGATTTCTCAGAGACAGAGACGACTATATTTATCCCTCTCATCAACAAACCGTATCCACGTGTCGCTGGTGAGCCTTCAATTAAAATCGATAATTCACTTGTGTTTTTTGAGACATTTGACGGAGATCCTAGCACTCCCCAACAATGGACCGATGAAAATTGGGATCTAACCATCCATCAACGTGACCAAGACAAACTCTACGAGATGGCCCCAATGCCGGCCGATCATGGCCTCAACTGCGAACCGCCTCCAGCTACACACACGATTACTGCCTTTGAAGACAACCTATACATCTGTAAAAACCACATGATGACCGCCAACTATGGCGTTTCAGACAACGGCGGTTACGGTCTGGTTTACTTCGCTCCAGATCGTCTCATCGACACAACAGAGGATTGGTTTATCAAGTTCGACATGTCAACTTATCGAGTCAATCCAGCCCGCAACTGGGTAGATGTTTGGATTACACCGTTCGACCGAAACTTACAGCTCGCCATCCATGAATTTGACCCTGATCTGCAAGGGGCACCCATCGAAGGGGTACAGATTCGTCTGCGGCAAGAAAACTACTTCAGTATAACCATTCATGAGAACGGAAATGAAACCCATCTACCCTCTGATAGTTTTACTCAATATCACGATGTTCTTGAGATGAGCAAAATGAATCGATCCACCTTTTATTTCGGGGTTGTTGACGGGCAACTAAAAGTCGGACTACCTGAGTATGATCTTTGGTGGCACGATCAAGCCGCACCTGAAATCTTCCGTCGTCCCGCTTGGAAAGAAGCGTCCGTTCAGTTTGGCCACCATAGCTACACACCAGACAAGCTTTGCGAATTTTCATTCTTCCCATCAGCATGCGACCAACATGGGGCAGATACGTTCCATTGGGACAACATGATGCTTTATCCCACAAAACAGTTTGAGCTGGTTCAAGGAACCCCTCGCTTGATTACAGCCTCAACAGCGATCAAAACCTTCACCCCAGAGCAACCAGCCCCGGCCGGAAGCTACCTCCGATTCGCTGGTATCGGTGAAAATCTTCAAGTTTCTTTTGATAATGGGACGACTTGGCAAGTCGCAAACGAGCAGGCACATTCAAAAACAAAGCAGAACAATCATTTCAGAAGCTATTGGCACCCCATCCCTCAAGGAACCACCGAAGTGCTTTTTAAAGGCGAAAATTGGTTTAATGGCCAGTTAGAGTGGGCCGCACGTGATATTTCGCTTTGGGCAAAATAGTGGCTGGACCATTTCTAATATTTCAATACCTCAAAACCGCATCTCTGGTAAAATAACAGAATGCCCATCAAGGTTTTATCTGAACAACTCGCCTCCCAAATAGCAGCTGGCGAAGTCATCGAACGACCCGCTTCGGCCGTCAAAGAGCTTGTTGAAAACGCCATTGACGCTGGCGCCAAAACGATCAACATAGACATTCAAGAAGGCGGCCGTAAAGCCATCCAAATTGCGGATGATGGTCAAGGCATTCCCACAGATCAAGTTGAAACCGCTTTTCGCCGTCATGCCACCAGCAAGCTCAGTTCGGCCGACCAGCTCGAAGCCATTGCAACACTAGGCTTTCGTGGTGAGGCATTAGCCGCAATTGCGGCCGTTAGCCAAACTACCATCGTCACCCGTGCCCACGGTGAAACCTCCGGAACACGCATTCAGATGAACGGTGGACATGTTTCTAGCCGTGACCAAGTAGGGGCCCCTCAAGGAACCGTCATCTCCATTGAAAATCTGTTTTTCAACGTTCCCGCTCGACTCAAATTTTTAAAAACGATCGCGACTGAAAAACGCCTTATCGACGAGTTTGCCACCAAATATGCGATGGCTTATCCCGGTATTCGATTCCGCCTCGTGCATGACAATCGCATCGCATTCCAGACCACCGGCTCAGGCAACCTAATCGATGTGCTTATCGCTGTATATGGTGCAGAAATCGCCCGTGATCTACTGCCTATCGAGCGCAAGGACAAAACTGAGGAAGAGCTTGAGCAAGAAACAATAACCGTTAGTGGCTATGCCGCCCCCCCTTCAATTCATCGGGCCAATCGCAATCATGTCACCCTTTTTGTAAACGGCCGCTGGATCAAAGATAAAAACATAACCTACGCCGTTGTTCAGGCATACCATACCTTGCTGCCTATCGGCCGCTATCCTTTGGCAGTCGTATTTATCTCGATGCCACTCAACGAAGTGGATGTCAACGTTCACCCAACAAAAACAGAAGTCCGCTTCACAAATCCCGGCCAAATATTTGGTAAAACCCAAAAAGCGGTTCGGCAAACAATCATTGCCGATACACCGGTTCGTTCTATTCGGTCAGGCCATTTTGAATCTCTAACCCAGCCATCCGGTTGGGAAGGGCGCGCCAATCAGGCGTTTACCCATTCCGGCCGTGAAGGGGAAAAAAGCTGGGAATACGCCCTGCGCCATCCACAAGAACGAGGGCGTTTTGATCCTCAAGCTCAGCCTCAAGGTCAGATGGGGTTGGGCTTGCCACGCTATCCAGGTGACCCGATCCCAATTATCGGGCAAGATGCAGGTGCAAATGGTGTGCCACATTCCGCTCATAGCAATGATCTAGCAGGGGAAAAGCTGCCGATCATGCGCGTCATTGGCCAAGTAGGGGCCAGCTATATCATCACCGAAGGGCCAGAAGGGATGTTCTTAATTGATCAGCATGCGGCCCATGAACGCATTCAGTACGAAAATTTTATGGCGGCCCATGCACGTCAAGAAATCCCGTCACAGGGGCTTGTTGCAGGCGCGGCCGTGCACCTTTCCCCAGACCAAGCTACCTTGCTGGAAAGCCAAATTCCATCCCTTACGAGTCTTGGGTTTCAAATTGATTCATTTGGCCCCAGTGCGTATATGATTCGTTCGGTTCCGGCCGTGGTTGCTCATCAGGACCCAACTCGCGTTATTCTAGACATCATTGCTGATTTAGAGCGAGGCGACACGCCGATGCAGCAAAAGGTTGAAGACAAAATCATTCGCCGTGTCTGTAAAACAGCCTCGATTAAGGCTGGCCAAACCCTGTCACGCCAAGAGATGGAAGCCCTCATTCAACAACTTGAGCAGTGCCAGAATCCTCATACCTGCCCACACGGCCGGCCGACGCTAATCTTTTTATCTGTATCACAGCTCGCCAAAGAGTTCGGCCGACCGTAAACAGTGATCAGTATTTAGTGACTCGTACAAAGCACACACACACCTCACCCTTCTACTCTCTACTTTTCCTGCTGCCACCTTTACTAGCAGTCATCATTTATGCCTCGACCATCAGCCATCCACTTATGTATGACACGCTACTGCATACACAATTGGCAGATGGGCAAACCCTGCTAAGTGTCTTTTTACCAGATGAGCGCTTTGGTTTTTATCGACCGCTTGTTTTTTTACCGATCGTTTTTTTTCAAAATCTACTCGGCCGTTATCCTGTCTGGCTTTTTCATTGGCTTAATATCATCACCCATGCACTTAACGCCCTCTTGCTCACAAAGCTCGTCTGGCGCATGACCAAGGAGAGATGGCAAGCATTGGCGGCCGGGCTGTTGCTGGCATCATTCCCCTTCGCCTATCAGGCTCTCGCCATTTACGGGAATAATCCATACCTCACAGTCACATTCTTTATTTTACTGGGTCTGAATATCGCCTTGCATCAAACAAATCGGTGGGCGTTGCCCGTTGTATTTATCCTCGGTGCCCTTACCCATGAAACGGCCGTCCTGCTCATTCCCCTCGTGCTCTTTTTAGCATGGTCTCGATCAGGTTTTTCAATACAGAATTTGATTCAAGATCAGATTCGACAAAACGGTGCACTGTATTTAACCGCTACTATCTATTTGGTTATTTATTTATTCTTGCCCCGAGGCGGTGGACCGACGCTCAATTTCGGCGGAAACGCGCTACTACCCAAAATCTCACTCTTCCTACAGACAGCCGCATGGCCGTTTGTTTTAGTGCTAAGCAACATTTTAAACGGCCAAGCTGCAATTCTCGCCGGTTTTGCCCTGCTGGCCGGATGGGTAATCTTTCTTCACTGGAAAGGGCTTGAACCAGGGCAGACCACATCGTTTAAGATGGGGTTGGTCTGGTTTCTACTCGCATCTTTGCTGATTGGCATTACCCTGCCAACCTATTACATTGAAGATGGTGCTCGACTGCTGTACCCAAGCGGCGCAGGAGTTGCGATACTTTGGAGCGGCTTGCTTTCATTTAAAGGTAAAAGCTCATTAGGCTTTAAAAGCCTCAGCAAACTAACGCCAACAGCCCTGTTAATCTGCCTAGTATTTGCAGGAACTTGGTTCAACCGGCGCATGATCGATTTATATGCGATGGGCAGTCGGCCAATTCACACAATAGGCGAAACTTTGTCACAAGAACGAGTCAACGACGATTTGATCATTGTGAACCTGCCACAGTGGGTTGCATGGCCCCAACAGGTATTCCCAGCCGGAACTGAGTTTGCACCAGTTATGGGCGTTCACCTATTTGCGGCCGAACTGGTACGCGCCAACTTCAACCTCACTCCGCAAATTACCATTCTTGATGTTCCCGAAGCCTTAGCACAAACACCCTATACTTATGGCGTTTACAAAGTTGGTGCCGTCGGCGAGCTTGAACCCAGCCAAGATAGATCAATCCAAATTGTTGCAACCAACTATTTAGCTGAAACACCCACCGGATTTTGGCGCGGATCCATTCAACCAGATCAGGTGGGGCATGACATTTTATGGTCAACTGAAAGTATTGATTTCCTTAAACAAACCGCGTGCGCCCAAGATAAGAATTCTGTTATTTTCACTTCAACCTTGCGGCTGAAAGTAACGTTGGATGAATCTGCATCTCTTTTTATCCAAGCTTTATCAGAGAATGGACGGCTTGTGGCCCAAAACGATGGTCCACCACTTCAAATCTCATCGCAGCGGCTCAAGGCTCCGCCTAATTCGATTATTGTAGACCGCAGAATACTTGAGGCAGTTGAGCAACCTACAGCGATTTTATCCGGCGTTTATAATTTTGTATCAGTTGAGCGGGAGCAAGCATATGAGGAGAGTGGAGCCTCTTTAACAGACAATGCAAGCCTAAGTAACATCCAAGCCGACTGTCTTCCAAAAAATTCAAAATAAGCCATGCAGGTACAAAAAAATACAAATCAGTCTTGATTTGTTGATGTAGATATTTAATTAAATAGTTTGGTTGGAGTTGAGTAGTTCCTTGAGAGAGAAGGTGAGGTGGTAGAACAACGGGCGTTGTTCCAACCACCTCGAGGGAGCCTACATAAACCCAATTATAGACAAAAAATAAAAGTTGTAAAGGCCCAATCTGAAAATTGATTGCAATATTCATCATGATTTTAATGTTCGCAATTTTCGAGAAGTTGATTCACGCCAACGTCTGTGATAACGTCGATGTATGACCTTTGCAGAAAGTACACCAAGGGGTGAAGAAAAGCTATGTACAACAAACGAAGCAGCAGAATTTTTCCATGTAACCCCCCAGACGATTCGCCGCTGGGTTAAAAAAGGCGTCTTCCCTAATGCCAAAAAAGTTAATTTTCTTGAAAGGCGGATTCCAATCTCAGATCTACAAGAGGTGAAAGCTAAGTTCGAACAAACCGGTTTTTAGTTTTAAGCAAACATAGAAATAAGCGGAAAGTAAAACGGCCGCCTGATCTTTTGATCAGGCGGCCGTTTTTTGTTTGAATTCAACCGACACTTTCTAGTTAGCTTTTCTACTGGCGTTGTTCAATCTCTTTAAGCTCTTGATTTATCGTAAATAGATCGTAGTGGCGCAGAATCATATCGTTATGCTGATCCAAGGTTGTATTTGGTGATAAAAACAGCCATGTTTGGCGCAGGAAATAGCGCATTTCACCGTAAATGGGCGCTACTGGATAAATCCCTTTTTCACCAAACAATTCAGCTTCAATATCGCGATACAAGCGAGTCCTAATAGCGGGGTCGCTTTCAGCTGCACGTAGAATATCATTATCAACACCCGCACACGGCCGCTTGAGGCGATTCTCCCCATTGCGACAATGAATGATTTCTGTAAACCAATCATGGCTATCGGGATAAAATCCGGTCCAGCCTAAATCCCACACATCGGGCCGCAAGCTACCTGCATCAGATTGAGTTCGTAATAGAAGCTCACCAAATGAAACCTGCTCAATAACGATTTTATCTTCAGGACAGCCCAGCTCTTTTTCCCACATTTCGCGAACAAGCTCAGCTTGAAAAAGTGAGGTATCAGAAGAACTAACGGTATAGCGAATGATTGGCAGAAATCTACAGGCGGTCACCCCACCGCCCGTGAGTGACAGTCGGCCAAAATCAGGATTATATCCAACCCCCACTTGAGTTTCAGGTGGAGAGCCAAAAGCACCAGGCGGGGTAAGGTGACGCAATGGATAACCCCGATCATTATAGACTTCCTCGATAATTTCCTCTCGATCAATCGCGGCCGAAAATGCGCGGCGCAGCTCGGGGATCTTAAAAATCTCACTCTCATGATTGAACATCAAAAAGAAGACAGAATTATCAGTGACTTCCATCACTTTTTGGCGATTCTCAATAAGAATCTGCTCTTGCAAGGCAAATGGGACAGGGATTAAATCGAGCTCACGTCGATTCCACTTATTCCAAGCAGACACACCATCTGTAAATAGAAAGAGATTTACTTGCGTTATGTTTCCAGTAAATTCGATGGGCCAAAAAGGGTTTTTTTCGAGAACAATCTGCTCATCAAATATTGATCCAGGGGAAATCACAAAAGGGCCAGCGGAAACCACTTCTCCCCCCTCTGGCCGCGTCCATTCTTCGAATTCAGCTTCAGCTTCAATGATGACATCGGCTGGAACCGCTTTCATTTGAGGCATAGATGTAATGGTCAAAAAAGCGCTGCTCGGTGCAACAAGCTGAAATTCAACCGTTTGTGGATTTGGAGCACGTACCCCAATGACGGTTAAGTCCGCTTCGGAAGCCTCTTCAAGCGAGTTGACAGCTTCACAACCGGCTATCGCAAATAGTGGGATAGGGTCAGGTGTGCCGGTTGAAGGATCACACGCTCGTCGTACAGCAAACACAACGTCTTCAGCATAAACAGGGCGCAACTGCTCAACTCCAGCGATGCCGATCGAACCAGGCAAAATCGGGATCAGTCCAGCAGACGCTATCGGCCGAACCCAATAGATATCGCTACGCAAATTAAACGTCCAAGTCAATCCATCTTCACTAACAGCCCACCCTTTTGCCAAATGCAGTTCGATTTCTTTTGTCAACGGATTAAAGCGTGTAAGGCCCGGAAATAAATTTGAGGCCAATTCAAGAATATCTTCATCGGCCGTTTTTTGTGGATCCAGCGTCTGAAACTCACCTGAAACAATACCGATGTCAAGAATCGCCTCGTCTGGGTTTGGAGCAAACTCGACAGATGACAGTTCAGGATTATCAGATGCGGTACGTGCGGCTATAATGTCTGCAAACGATGGAGAGGGAATAGGCGTGGGTGTGGGAGAAGGGGTTAAATCAGCTTCACTTGCCACAAATGGAATCGACAGTTGCCCACCAGCACAACCAATGAGTGTTAAGGCGAAAACAAGTAAAAAGAGCATGGTGCTTTGAATTCGTTTTGGCAGTCTCTGTTGTTCAATTTTTTGCATAAATAGTTTAATTTTCACGATTAAAGCAGCCAAATAATCGGCCGATTAAAATGCTAGCTGATGGGGATTTTAGGGGCAAGAGCACCTTGCAAAGCTTAATGAGAAACATTATGGAAACTCCCGTTGACATGGAACAAGTGTTCGTGTATCATCTGGAACATAAGTGCGAATCATATGTTCGATGCGGATTTTCTGCCAGATGCCAACCCATTTTCTGGACGGAACATACGCCAGGAGATTTAGATCATGGCAAAAAAAACAGACAAACTTTCTGAACGGCAAGTCGGCATAATCAATTTTATTCGTGAATACCTTGGCGAATTTGGACGGCCTCCTACTATTAGGGAAATCGGGAACAATGTTGACATTTCATCAACCTCAGTTGTGAATTACAACTTAACTCGATTGGCTGACAAAGGCTATATCAGTCGCGAATCTGAAGTATCACGCGGACTTAGGCTAACTGACAAAGCTCAAGAAGAGTTCGGCCGAATTAAGTCAAGCATTCAATCTGCATTTGAGAACCTCATCTCAATTCCTATTGTTGGGGATATTGTGGCGAGTGACCCGGTGCCAATTGGTGATACTAAAGGGCTTTATGACCCGATTCAGGTGAGTGCTGCAATGCTGAATACACGCACCCCGGCCAAAGATTTATTTGCTGTCAAAGTAAATGGAGATTCGATGATTGATGCGATGATCAGCGATGGTGACACGGTCATCATGGAGCCAAAACATGAAGCACGCAATGGTGAAATGGTTGCGGTTTGGATCAACAATGACACGATGACTCTGAAGCACTTCTTTCATGAAAAAGATAAGAATGACAAATCGCGTGATGTCATTAGATTACAACCAGCGAACCCTAACTTTGAACCAACCTATTTCAGCCCAGAAGAAGTTCAAGTTCAAGGCAAAGTGGTTATGGTTGTGCGCCAAAACCCATAAGAAACATATTTTTCGCTCTTAAATTAAAAGAGGCTAGCGAGATCACTCGCTAGCCTCTTTTTTGTTGGGGCCAAACTATTTAGGGAGCCAAAATCTCAAACACATAGACACCGTCGGCCGAAAAAACAAGTTTAACCGCAGGGTTTTGCAACAGTTCGGCGGGGTCATAATCAACCCCTGCTGAGCCGTCACTAACCCCTGTAAAAATGTGCGTAAATCGATTCTGGCGTAGCAGGTCAATTGTGTTGGGGTCGGCCCAATTAGCGACATCTTTGGCGGTATCGTTAAACGCCGAAGTTAAACCAAAAACGCGCGAATTATAAATATGATCGATCGGGGGTGTTCCGGTGATCCGGCCGGTCATGGGGGTCAGCCATGCTGCACCGTCTGTGCCTGCCCATGTCCCATTCAACCATAACCAAGAATTATTCGCGATTTTGGCATTTGGATCTGTATTCTCATTAATCCAATCAATAGCGGCTAAATCCGCCTGTTTTCCTAAAACAGTTGATCGATTAAGAATCACAACTTGATTATGGGCACCAAACAAGGCTCCTCCCATTAGTCCGGCCCCAATCATGGCAATCGTAATTAATCCGGCTAATCGATTGAGTTGGCTAATCGTCTGATAAAACAAGACAGTGCCCGCACCGATTAAAATCGCTTGAGCTGCAAACGCAGCGATATAAGCGCTATTTACGCTCGATTGAGGGAGCAATATGGGCCAGCTTGGATGCAGAGCAGGGCCAGCCGTCATAAGATAAAGCAAGGCTAACCAGCTTGCTAAAAGTACAATGGCATTAATCAATCTTGCCTGAGGCTGATCCGGTTCCACATTCTCTCTAATACCCACCTTACCCACGAAGAACATTGCCACTATCGCGACAATTACTCCGCCACTCGCTAACAGCCAAAACCATGGTTCCCATCCTGCTCTGGCATAGCCGATAGGAAAACTGAGTAACGGTTGATCTGGTGAATTAACGACGCCCAACCCAGTGTAGGTTGTTTCATTTACTAGGCGCCAAATACGAGGTAAAACCATAATCCCGGCCGACAGTGCGATTGTGACCGTCTGCCCAACTGCCCCAAACAGCAAACCGTCTAACTTGCGTTTAGACCTTATCCAACAAAACAGCTGATAGCCTCCAATGATCAGGCCAAAGGGAACAAAGTAGAAGAAGACCCGCGCATGCAACAAAAAGAGGCCGCTAAGCAAAAGGGTGCAAATCACCACATATTGAAATGGGGCTTTGACATCCTTGTTTGAATCGTATGATTGAGCCATTAGCCCCGCAATTAAGGGCAAAATGATCATCCCACTTATTTGAGTCAACCGGCCCCAGGTGGTGTAGTAAGCTGGAAAGAGGAATGGAAGCGATAGTAAAAACGCGGCGATCCAGCCAACTGAACGACGGCCGGTAAGCAGCACAGCACCAGCAAAAACGGTCAGCGTGGTTAACACAGATAGCAGCTGCATAAGGGGCAAAAGCTGATCGGGAAGCGAGACAGAATCGCCAAGCATAAGCGCGATCCCGGCCGAAAGCGTGTGCAGACCGTAATGATAGCCGCTCCAACTCACAGGCAGATAGGGTTCATAGCTGGTCAAAAATTGACCACTATCTCGCATGATGGCAGTAATGAGAGCATGACGGCTGCTATCGACCCACGGCAAAAATGCCATGTCACGAATCGCGATCAAGCGCAGTAAGAAAACCCCAACTAAAAAGGTGAGAAAGCGCCAATATTGTGAGGTAAGCATCAACTGCTTATTCTCAGTACGATAGTACTGAACGCCAACAACGATCCAGCCTAGCCCAACAATGGTCCACAAAATCGGGGCTGAAAAGCTCAACCCAATCACAGTTAGCCATTGCCACAGGAGCGGCCAAATGACGATACCGATCCCAAAAACGAGGGCGAGACGAACGATTGGATCGGCTGAGTCACGTCGGTTTGATTGCCAAAGGGTGAAAAAGAGTGCTCCAGGCAAAGGAATATAGAGCAAAGCGACAAGAATCGGGCTCCAGAAACGGCCGAGAAGCTCCCCAAGAACGGCCGGAATAGACGATGCTTGAAACGCATAACGTGTGACAGCACGCAGCGTTTCAGCTTGCCCACCCCCGCTTAACTGGCTTTCAGGCCATACATTCAACGAATAGCCCCATAGTGAAATATGCCCCCCAGATTGACCAGTTAGGGTTAAAGTCAGCGTTTGTTGGGAGCTATTATTGATCGGCGCAAAATCGAGCCGAAAATTTGTATTATGAGGGGTTGCGCTAACAATAGTGCGAGACGCGAGCGTTGTACCACTTTCGTCAAAGAGGGAGAGTGTGGCTGGCCCAGACTCAGCAGGATCGCCCGGCCGGAAATTAACAATGACCACTTCGATTGAATTAAGGCCGTCATGGTCAGGCACAAAAATAAATTGAATCGGGTTGCCGGGTGAGGGAGCAGGAATCGCCGTATCCAGCCGCTCCTGATCATAAGAGACGGCCGTCATTGGCCCCGGCCAACCAACGATAATGGCCCAGATTAGAACGCATAAGCCGCCAACTGCTGCATAGATTAGTTGACCATTAGCTAACCGCTGCCATAGTTTTTCGCTTTTTGCTAACGACACAATTTAATTTACGACTCGTCGCTTTCTCTTTTCTGTATGCCACTGCCCCGGTTGATCGTTTCATCATCGATGATTGCCTGCCAATCGACTCCTTCAACAAGGCGCAGTTTATAAACGCCGCGAAAATCGTCAGGATCGGCCGGTTTACCTTTACGCATGATGTAGATATACCCAGCTTTAGCCTGATGTGTTGCCGTTTGTTTGACCCGTTTAAGCATGCTTTGCCAATCAAATTCGGCAATGCTTTGAGCAACTGCACCGGGTGTCACTGATTTTTCCGGTCCAGCTTCACCGCACATTCTTAAAATGTGATTGTATAAATCGTTATCTGAAATTCTTCTTGCCATATTAAAAGTTAAGAGAAAAGAGAAGCAGGCGAAAGATAATTGTCAAGATACTGATTTTAATCCTCTTTCGGTCCGTCTCTTATCTGTAAAAGTCTATTTGGATAATCAGTGATGATACCATCGACACCCATCTCCAGCATACGAGTCATTTCGGAATCATCGTTAATTGTCCATGGATGCACCACAACACCGTGCGCCTGTAAGTTCCGAACAAAGCTGGGCGTGATGACGGTTAACCCGGCCGACTCGCGTGGCACCTGAAAGGCTTCGGCCGGAGGTGACCAGATACGATGCAGCTGGAGCACATTTAGCACAAAGAACGTAATGACCTCATTTTGCACGACGGCGGTCGGTACGCCAGGGCAGGTTTCGCGAAATTCCTCAATCGTTTCAGCATGGAATGAAGGCACCAAGACCTGGCCAGTATCGGTCCGATCATACTTTTCAAGCAGCTCACAAAACGGCTTCACAATGCTCGGTTCTTTCTGCTTGATCTCAATATTCAACGGCATGCTGGGAAAAGCGATCAGCACTTCTTCTAAAGAGGGAATCGTGATCCCTTGATCACGAAACGGTCGATCAGCACGCAGACTTTCTTCTGCCAAGGTGGGCCAATGGTATCCGGCATCAAGTGCTTGTAGCTCGGCAAAAGTGAAATCTTGCACTCGGCCGGTGCCATTTGTGGTCCGGTCAACAGTAGCATCATGAATGGTGACAAGTACGCCATCTTTTGTACTATGGATGTCCATCTCGAGCACATCGACACCCAAGTCAACCGCGTGGGTGAAGGCGGCCATCGTGTTAGATGGGCGAATGCCGTCACCCCCTTGGTGAGCAATGACGGCCGGCCGTTCGAACTCAAATCTCGAATCGATTTGAGCCACAGGCATGACGAGTGAGAGCACCAATAGGATGATATAAACAAGCAGAATAATGGCTAAAAGCCACAGGATAAAACGACCGAGTCTTTTCATGAAGCCAATTATAGGTCGGCCGCTAACACAGCCAAGTAGCGTTTGTCTTCTTCAGACAGCTCAGCCGTCAGCAACATCTCCGGCCGGCGCTGCCACGTCCGCTTGATCGCCTGCTGTCGGTGCCAGCGCTGAATGTTGGCCGCATGGCCTGACCTCAGCACGTCGGGCACAGTATGACCCTCAAACTCTGGCGGTCGGGTGTAGTGTGGCCCTTCAAGCAATCCTGTTGCGTGGCTGTCCGTTTCAGCCGCTCCTTCAGCCCCTAACGCCCCTGGCAACAGGCGTGTCACCGCATCAACAATCACCATAGCACCCAATTCGCCCCCAGTTAGAACATAATCCCCAATAGAAATTTCGTCAGTGACCAGATGCTGACGCACACGCTCATCTACCCCTTCATAGCGGCCGCAAATAAACACGAGGTGATCAGCATGTGAAAGTTCGCTGGCTAGCGCTTGGTCAAACTTGCGCCCCTGCGGGGTCATTAAAATAATTTTCGGCACTGTGCCGCTTTGAATCCCATCGACGGCCGCAAACAACGGCTCTGGTTTCAGCACCATCCCGCCACCGCCGCCATAGGGTGGTTCATCTGTAACCTTGTGTTTGCTCGTCGCATAATCGCGCAAATTATGAAGGTTAATTGTGAGCAGTTCAGCTTCTTGCGCACGCTTTAAAATACTTTCGCCCAAATACCCTTGGAGCATCTCAGGAAAAAGTGTGATGATATCAATCTGCATCGGTTAAACCTCTTGCGGTACTTTTGTACCAAACTCCGATTATATCATCCGTCGCACGAAGAGGGCCTTCAGAGGTACAAATAGACATAATATTTAGGTAGATTAGGGGATACAAAAAGTCGATCTCTTTAAGTTTGACAAATGCTTTAGAGTTACTATACTAAAAAACATGAAGGTAAAAATATCGAAGATTTTGAATCAGAAGATATCTATAAAGATAACTTCAACCTCGAACAAAGAATTTTGACTAAACGCACGCGCCCTCCGCACGTGCGTTTTTTTTTGCCTGAATTTAAGGCTATCAAAACTGATTGGTGGCACAAGCTAATAGCTGGAGAGCAATCCAATTAACCAGCTATTTCAGAGAAGAATTTAACAACTTACCGGAGGTAACAATAAATGGATTACGCATTAATCGGAAAGATCGAGAAAGCTAAAATGTATGCAGCTGAACCTGAGCGAATTCAGTTTGACAACTTTTCTGTCCGTTTAAGTGGTGATAATGAATCTGTGCATGATGTAGGATTTAAGGAAGGCAACTGGCAATGTGACTGCCAGTTCTTTAGTACGAGGGGCTTCTGCAGCCACACAATGGCGATGGAGCGTGTTTTGGGGGATATGATCGCCCCGGCTCCTCAAACTGTAACAGCCTAGCTAAAAACATCTTTATTTATACTTTTTAAAGCTGATCCAGTTAGGATCGGCTTTTTTATTGGAAAGTCTATGAAGCTAAGAATCCCTTGTTCCCAACAAAGATTATTTGGCTCTATACCAATAGCGATACAGTTGAGCAAAGCCTAGCTTTTGATAAAGGGCAATTGCGGGATAATTTTTCTCAACAACTTGCAGATAGCCGACATTTGCACCGCTTTGAATGCCACATACAAGAAGCGAAGCCATCAATAATTTTCCAAATCCACGACGACGGTGATTCTCGGCCGTAATAATATCAAACAGGCCAATTGCTCCCCCATCGAGTACGCCTAACCCACACGCGGCCGGTTCTCGATTCAACCCTTCTCCAGAATACAAAACCATTGGGCACACTTTCCCCGGTATTTGTTGAAGCAGAGCATGGTGCAGACGTGTTTTCTCCTCACCCAATTTTGATCTGTCCAACTCATGAAATATTTCAAGCCATTCATCTAGCGGGATGATTTGGCAACGGCCGTCTATCTCATTTTCTGAGTGTAAAGTGTGCAAATCGATGGCCATGACAGCGGTGAGATCGAGTTGCTCATAACCGGCCGCCTTTAGCTTTTGATCAAGAATTTCTGGCTGGGTAAAGCTCAACAAACGAAAAATCGGCCGTTGGTTACGCTGCGCATAAAAGGCTTCGACCCACTGCTGCTTATCGGCCGTCCATGAAGCATCAAACAGGGCTGTGGCTGAATTAGCCCGCTTGGTATACCCATCGGCCCAGCGCACAACCAAGCCAGCATGCAAATATGTGTTTAATCCCGGCCAAGCATTTAAAGCCAACTGTTCAATCTCGATGGGTGATTGCATCTCTTAAATTATTCCTAGCTCTTTTGCCTGCATAGCCGCCTGAACCCGATCACGAACGTCCATTTTCTGGATAATGCCGCTCACATAGTTTTTGACTGTCCCCTCCGCCAAATAGAGTTGGCGTGAGATTTCTGGATTGCTAAACCCTTCAGCGACAAGCTTGAGGATTTCAACTTCACGATCAGTCAAAAGGTCAGTTTCAACTTTAGCCGGTTTTTTCGCCGCGGCTGGATTGGTGATTTGCCCCAGTAGCTTGCGTGTTACTCGGGCATCAAGCTGAGAGCCGCCCGCCATTACAGTTTGAATGGCGGCCGCTAATTCTTCGCCCGACAGATCTTTAAGCATGTAGCCTAACGCACCCGCCTGAATCCCCTGCATGATTAAATCGTCGTCATCAAACGTTGTTAGGATGATGATTCGAGCCTTAGGGTTCGTGCGTAGGATTTCTTGAGTCGCCTCAATGCCGGTCATATTTGGCATGCGGATATCCATGAGCACAATGTCAGGTTGAAGCTCGTGAAACGTGGTGACGCCTTCTTTCCCATCGGCCGCTTCGCCAATAACTTCAATGCCATCTTCTAGCTCAAGCAGCAGGCGCAATCCATCCCGCATGAGACGTTGATCATCAACGATAATTACTTTTATTGTTTCAGTCATAGGTTAAAACGTAGATATGAGCGAAAAGAGAACTGCCTGTGCAGGCTTCTTTACTCATCTCTAACTGGAATTTCAAACGGAATAGTAAAAATTAGCTCGCCACCACCATCCGGCCGGTTTTTACGCTTGAGTGACCCACCGAAAAATTCTGCGCGTTCTTGCATGCCCCGAATCCCAAACCGGCCGTCAGCAATTTCTTTCGGAAACCCTTTGCCATTATCGGCCACAGTTAGTGTGATTCCAGCCTCGTTGGGGTCAAGCGTGATCCAGACTTTATTCGCTTCAGCATGCCGCTGAACATTGGTCAGCCCTTCTTGGGCCGCCCGGAAAATGGCCAAGCGCTGCTCAGTGTCGAGAGATGGCAAATGGTCCGGCAAATCCAACTGAATCTCCAGCGCTGTCGCTTGCATAAAGTTTAGCTTCAACTCTGTGAGTGCCATCGCCAGATTACCAACCACTTCATCAGGATCATCTGACCGTAATTGAGCCAACGTCGTGCGCAATTCAGTGAGCGCGTTTTTTAGCTGCTCACGCATGTTGCTGATGATGCCAACTGCACGATCGGGATCTTTCGGAATCAATCGTCCAGCCCCTTCAAGTTGCACAACAGCAACCGTTAGCGAATGACCCAATGAGTCGTGCATCTCACGCGCTACCCGGTTCCGCTCTTCAGATACGGCTAGCTGACGCACCCCTTCAGAATAGCGGGTTAGCTGCATGTGGGTGCCATGTAGCTCGTCATACAGAGCTTCAATCGAGTAGTAAGCTTCGTTACTACGCCGGACAAGTGCCCCAACCACACCAAACGCAGCAAAAGCGCCGGCCGAGGTTGCATAGCTTAATGTTTCTTCAAACCCAAATAGATAAGTTACATTCACTTCGCCAATAACAAAGAATAAAACCAACCAAAAAGCGGCATTCCCTGTTGGCAAAAAGAAAGCCGCCATTGCACTGAGTGGGAAGCCAAGCACCATGAAATCAGTTGAGCTTCCTGGATTGAGAACCATCAGCGCAACAAGGATGGATGTTTGCAAAAAAACCAGAATGTTGACAAACACGGGGAATCGATCAAACACGATGTAGAAGAGAAAGAGGCTGCCAAACACGCTCACTAGAGTGATGTTCAACGCGAGCATGTCACCCGTTAAAGTGCGACTAGGGATATCGAAAATGAAGAATTCAAGAACGATAAAAACAAATGTTATTAGAGCCACTGCTACAAATAAAAGTGCCGTAATTTTAGGGTGTACAGGTTTGACAATCGGGAGCTGCTGCGAGACCCGTTTTTCTTTTTTAGGGAGTATGCGGCTGATCTGTTTTTGAAAGCGGGATAGCTGATCAAATAAAATATCGATCTTTGTTAATTCAGAATCATTTTCCATAGCGATTTCCTAATCGAGCCTGAGGTTAAACCTTGTGCATCGTATCGTGTTTTAGATGTTTTTTCCAGGAACGAAAACGCCCGCCGAACAAAAAATCCGGCGGGCATGAGATTAACATGATCTAAATGAACAAAGAGGCAGTTCTTTTAGATCCTCAACCATTCTATTTCCGTACAACTCGACCCAAGCCGTTGATGTCTTGTGACACAACCGGATCGCCATAATAAGTAACTTGACCGCTACCGTCTACGTTGACGTCCAAGCTGTTTTCAACATTGATTGTTGCATTTCCCAACCCATCAATATCAATTGAGGCCGTTTGGCTTTCAAGGTTGCGGCCGTTGAAATTTCCCGATCCATCAATATCGATTTCAAGCGAATTGGTTGAACCGGCAACATCTAAATCGCCCAGCCCATTGATGTCGATTAGTAATTCACTGGCATCTAGCTCATCGATGTTCATGTAGCCACTGCCATCCATGCTTAATTTTAGAGAATCTGTATCCAGCTCATCGATACTGACAACACCAGCGCCATCAACTGAGACAGCTTCAAGATTAGGAGTCGTGATATAAAACTTGATCGATCGTGAAGGGATAATAGGCCGACGGGATTGTATATTGATTGTTAATTCATCCCCTCTGACAGTCGTTTTAATGTATTGC
This sequence comes from Anaerolineae bacterium, assembly GCA_045105475.1. Taxonomy (GTDB): domain Bacteria; phylum Chloroflexota; class Anaerolineae; order Promineifilales; family Promineifilaceae; genus WTJY01. The sequence continues at coordinate 38,064 of JBGCDP010000037.1, read as the reverse complement.
ATCAGGTTGTCCTCAGCTTCAACAATCAATGAGGTCGTTTCGCCCTGAGTGAGAATGATTTCGCCCATACCATCAAGTGCAACACGATCAAAATTGCTGATCTCACGTGTTTCTTCTATGACATCGCCCGACCCTCTAACTGCAACTGCACACCCCACTAAGCCAAAGCTTGCAATGACAGTGATTAAAACGAATATGGTGATTAATTTTTTGAACATGATTTTCTTCCTTTTATTTATTTTTGGGCCGGATGAAGATTATCCGGCCCTTGTGCTATGCAGAGTCTTGATTTGAATCAGTCGTCTGCTTTATTTCAGTACTACGTTTAGTTTAGATATTTTTAAGTCATATGACGGAGTGCCAAGCGGCATGTTCTAAGTCATATGCAGGGGCTAATTTATCGATATGACTCTGCTAATTGCCCTGTCTGTGTCCGGCCGCCTTTGATTGCCATATTCCACAAAGTTCCGTATGAGACAGTGACTAAAATTAGAATGAGCGTGGTAACCGTGTCAAAACTAGTGATTGGCAGTTGGTTCATCGCCTGTTGAAATAAGGCATACATGATTCCTAGATAAGCCATTGCGCCGATGAAGACCATGAACGTCCGTCGGCCGACTGTGAATTGACTCCAACGTCGATTAATAAACATTCCCAATAGCGGGATAAGCTGTAATCCGTGTAATCCTAAAAAGTGGGCTGGGCGTAAATCGCCGTGTGTTGTGCTCCAACCAACAAATGGAAGCCCTTCACCACCGTCTTCGGCTCCAAGTGTGTGGCCACCTTGAAAACTAGATCTTTCTCCGCTGTCTTCAATCGCCTGCTGAGCGGCCGTAGTCTGATTAAGCATCGGCATCGCGATTGCTCCGCCAATTAAGGCGACGATCATTCCCAAAATAAGTGAGGTCTTGAAAGCGAAATCTTTAAATGGTTGAAACATTAGAACGATGATGAGGATGAAATTGACTGCCCATAGTGCGGTAATCATCAGCCCCATGACACCAAAAATAGCTGCATCAAGATCTGTGCTGAAATTAAAGTGACTGCGCACCCCTCGTGACGCTTGAATAACGACACAGGCTATTTCAATCACCATGAAAAATGCGCTGGCTCCAGCAATTGTTCGGCCGACCCAACGGCGGTTGACGACATAAGTCATCATCCAAGCGATTGTGCCGCAGTAGACAACGCTAGAGATAGCAAATTTAAGCGGCTTGATCCAGACCGGCTCACCCAATACTGTTCGGCCGTCAATAACCAAACCGATCAAACAGAAACCAACTAAGAGAACATACCCTATGGTCACTGCGGTTAGGAGCGGTGAAGTATTCCAAATCTTTTCTATAAAATTATGAGCGGTGCGATGTTTCCGTTCTTCATACCATGTTGCTGTCTGTTGCATCTTTTTGCCTCCAAAGCTGTTTCAAGTGAGTTAAATTGAATATAAAAGAAGCATAGTTTGAAGACAGTCATATGACGGAGTGCCAATCGGCACAGTCTTGGTCATAAAGACAGTGTGACTGCGAAACGTTCTGTTGAGCGGTGGGTATAGAGAAGGCTTAGATTTTGGGAAACGGTTGAAAACAGATATCTTAGGCGATCTTCAAAAAACAATTGTCCGAAACAATTGATAACGAATTGGAAACGCTTATTCCGCATCATTGAAGCTGGAAACCAAGCCTCATGCCTTCAATAATGCATCTGTCCACTCTGTGGTTTTGCATGGATAAACCACGATCTATTATCTATTACCAAGGAAATGAAATTTAGGAGACGCTAAAATGTTTAGAAATAGTTTCTTGAGAAAATTGATTGACGGCCATTCTATGGCCTTTTTCTATTGTGGAGTCTTGCTGCTACTTGTGGGGTGTGGTGGAAATCAACCAGAAACACCAACCGTTCCGTCAGATTCACAAACGCCAGTGATAGAGGTGCAGTCAGATCAAGTGACTCCTGATAGTTCAGGCGATACAGATCAGCCAAGCGCTAGTCAAAGCCAAACAGACGGCATCACCTCATTAACATTTACAGAGACAGGCGAAGGCGCTGTGGCTGCGGCAAGTGGTGAACGTAGAGAGGGTGAACCCAATCGATACCAATTTTCGGCAGAGGCGGGGCAAGTCCTGACTGTCGTGCTATCAGGTGAGCCTAATATCGGATTCAATCTATTTCAAAATGATGAAGCAATCGGTATCGATCGATCAGATGTAGGTAGACGAGAATGGACGATTCCGGTGAGTGGCACATATGAATTTAGGCTTTTTAACGGTGCAGCAGGCTCTCCTTTTTCATTTGAAGCGGCTCTTTCTAATCCAGTCGCAGATGATATTGTTACACCTGAAGCACCAGATCAACCAGTTACAGGGGTGATTGAGCAAAACGACGGCCGGATTCAATTTGAGCCAGGTGCTGTCAGCGCAACGATCAAAGGAACGCTAACAGGGGATGCTGGCACGCCCAATCTATATGTGCTTGGCGCTGGCGAAGGGCAAATCATGAGCATTACGCTGAACGGCCCTGAGAATTCAACATTCGTCACCTATAACAGTGCCAACGATGACAGTTATTTTCCAGGGGGTGGGTCGAACAACATCACAACAGGGCCACTCCCGGCCGCTGGTGACTACACCATCGAAGTTGGAGGGCCCGCAGGCCCGTATGAATTGACGGTATCGATTATAGATCCAACGACAACGGCACCGGCCAAAGTGGTTGGCTCCATTCAGTTTGAGCCAGGGGCTGATAGTGCGTCAATTGATCAAGTGTTTAATAGCTATGCCATACACAGTTACCGACTGGGTGTGGCAGAAGGCCAATATTTAAATGCATCGCTCATATCTTTGCGTAATTTTCCGATGCGTTTATACAAACCCGGAACCAATATCGAATACAAAGCAGACATAGCTCAAGCGTTAATCTTTACTGGCCTTCTATCAGAAGGGGGAGAATATATCCTAGAGATTGGCCCCGGCCACCAGGGCAATTGGTACGAATTGTCACTCACCATCCGCAACGAACCGATTGTAAGTGGTGGCGGCGGTGGTGAAACCGGCGCAAGGGTTGTCTCGTTAAATCCGTGGGGTGACACACAGGTTATTTTCAATGGTCAGGTATCTAATGAAAGTTTCTTTATCGTTGAAAGTTTTGACCTGTATGCACCCAGCTCAGTGATCGGCACCCCCACACAACGAATCGATTTTCAGACACAAGGGGATATTTTCCTTTCAGATGAGACGTTTGTAGCGGAAGACATTAACTTTGATGGCTTCACTGATTTACGTTTGGCCGCATTTCGCCCGGCCGGGAGCAACATCCCGTTTGCCTATTGGCTTTGGGACCCAGCCTCGAATCAGTTTGTCCGCAATGAAGCGTTCGATGTGCTGATGCGGCCGGAAATTTTGCCCAACAATCAGATCATGAGTCGTTCGACTTTAGGGCTTGCCTCCTCAGATCAAATGCTTTACGACATCACGGCCGCAGGCCCCGTGCTGATCGGCTGGCAGTCGTGTGAGTTTAAGCCGCAAGATGATGGCTCGCTGATCATTGAGAATATCCTTTACTCAGTTGATGCTGCAGGCAATCGAACGATTGTGACTCAGAAAAACTCGACAGAAGAATGTTTGCCCTATGGGATCGAAGGTAGCGTCGAATGGGAAGGCGGCAGCGCCACACTAGATGAGGCGATTGTGCTAAATCCGTGGGGAGAGACGACGGCCGTATTAAACGTCGAGTCAAACGACAATAGCGGGGTTGTCATCAATGGAATCGACTTGGTTCAAAACGGCACCACACGTCAACGCTTAAACATCCGCACAGCTGGAACGATTTTTTACAACGACGGGTCGTTTATCGCAGAAGACATCAACTTAGATGGATTCACCGATTTTCGCCTTGTGCAGTTCACCCCGGCCGGGCCAAACATCAGCTACTTCTACTGGCTCTACGATTCTGCCAGCAACAGCTTCGTGCAAAATTTAGCCTACGACGAACTGATCTCACCTGAGTTTGTCGGCGATGGTGACATCAAGACCTTCTATCGAGGCTCAGCCACGCTGTATGTTTTCGGCCGCTATCGGGTAACGCCTGATGGTCCAAAGCCAGTTGGACGACAAGTTTGCGAATTCATTCAGCAGGATGATGGCAGTCTGGTAATCAAGAATACAGGCTATACGGTTGATGATGCAGGGAGTGAAACGCTGGTGTTCGAGGAAAATTCAGAAAAGGATTGTTTGCCGTACAAGGCAACACAATAACAAGTAGGCGGTGAATCAGTATTCGGTAGATCGGCGTGTGTCACACACTGATCTACCGAATACTGGCTAGCGAAGCAGACCGGCTTTCGGTTTACTCGTCGCCACTCCATTGCATCGTGTACAGATTGTAGTAGCGGCCTTTCTCAGCCAATAGCTCGTCGTGCGTACCGAGCTCAACAATGTTCCCCTGATCCAGCACAACTATCTTGTCTGAATTCACAATGGTATTCAGTCGATGGGCGATCACAAACGATGTCCGGCCACTCATCAGCGTTTCCAACGCCACCTGAATCTGCTTTTCAGTCGTGGTGTCTACACTACTCGTCGCTTCATCTAGCACCAAAATACGAGGGTCTGCTAATAGTGCCCGAGCAAACGACAAAATCTGCTTTTGCCCCACACTCAAGTTACCACCGTCTTGCCCCACTTCTGTTTGGAAGCCGTTTGGCATGCGCAGTACAAACTCGTGGGCACCTACCGCAGTTGCGGCCGCGATCACCTCTTCATCTGTTGCATCTAAGCGACCGTACCGAATGTTGTCCAAAATGGTGCCAGAAAACATGAAGGTGTCTTGCAATACGACGCCCATCTGCTGGCGCAGGCTTTCGACGGTCACATCACGAATATCGTGGCCGTCAATCGTGACCCGGCCGTCGCTGACATCATAAAAACGAGCCAACAGCCGAATCACGGTACTTTTACCGGCACCTGTTTCACCAACGAGAGCGATCTGCTCACCCGGTTGGGCCTCTAACGTGACACCCTTCAAAATCAACTCACTACCTTTATAGCGGAAGTTAACGTCCTCAAAACGAACCGTGCCATCAATGGCAGGTAGCACGTAAGCGTCAGGTGAATCTACTAAATCAGGCTCAGTATCAAGCAGACCAAAGATGCGTTCGGTCGAAGCCATCGTCCCTTGGAAAACGTTGAAACGTTGAGCCAACTCACGGATCGGTTCGAAAAAGCGTTGCACGTATAAAATGAACGCAATCAACTCACCAGCCGTCAGCGTAGCCTGATCACCCAAGATAAACTGGCCGCCAAAGACCACAACCAATCCAACAGAGAGTGCACCCACAATTTCAACACAGGGGAAGAAAATCGCAGTTAAGAATGCTGCCTCAAAGTTGATACGTTTTAAATCTGAATTGAGCAGATCGAAAAAGCCAAAGTTTTCTTCTTCACGGGTGAAGCTCTTGGTTACCCGAATGCCGGAAATCGATTCGTTAAAATAGCCTGAAATTAGTGAACTGCGCGAACGAGCCGCCCGATAAGTTAAGCGAATATTGATCCGATAGTAGTTGGTAGCGATGACTAAAATCGGAATCACTGCAAAACTAATCAAGGCCAAACGCCAGTTAATGATGAGCATGACGACGATAATGCCGAACAAGCTAAAGATTGAACGGAAAAGACCTGTGACGGACCATGTGATGAAGTCGCGCAACATGGTGATATCGCCTAGCAGGCGGCTCATCATCCGGCCGACGCTGTAATTGTTATGGAAGGTCAACGACAGACTGTGCAGATGGTTGTACAGTCTGGCGCGCACATCAGCCACAACATGGCCACCCACGATGCCCATAATCGAAATGCGATATTTGTTGGCAACCAGCTCGATCAGGGCCGAGGCAGCAAACATAAATACCCAAAACCGCAGATCTGGAATAGAGCCAGTTTCAATCCCTTGGTCAAAAACTTGGCCGATGATCCAAGGTTGAGCCACAACCCCGATCATGGCTGAAATGATCATGAAAACGACGGCCCAAACCACCTGCATTCGATAAGGTTCTAGAAAAACAAGAAGTCGGAAAAGTAGTTTAGGGTCAACGTTTTCTAAATCGTCTTCTTCTTCAGGAAGTAAGTCGTTGATCCGCTGTTCGCGCCGTTTGCGCCATTGTGATGCTTCTGAATCGTATATTGCGGTCATAATTTAGTTGCCTCCCATGCTTTTCAGCTCTTCTTGATCTTTCAACTGCAAATCATATAGATGGCGGTAAAGGCCATCTTGCATGAGCAGGTCATCATGTTTACCCCGTTCGACGATGGCACCATCATCAAGCACCAAAATCTGATCAGCGTTTTTTAGCGTGAGCAGACGCTGAGCGATGACGAACGTTGTCCGGCCGACCATCAGCTCATTCAAAGCCTGTTGGATCAAGTATTCCGTTTCTGTATCAACACTGCTTGTCGAGTCATCCAAAATCAAAATGCGTGGGTCAGCCAGCAGCGCCCGTGCAATCGCGATACGCTGCTTTTGCCCACCAGAAAGCGTGACCCCCCGCTCTCCAACGATGGTTTGGTACTTCAATGGCAGGTTCTCGATAAACTCATGGGCGCGTGCCGCCCGGGCCGCGTCAGCCAAATCATCCATCGAAGCGTTGATGTCCCCATATGCGATATTCTCAGCGATTGTGTCACTAAACAAGAATGAATCTTGCAGCACCATGCCGATTTCTGACCGTAAACTCTTAAGCGTCAAATCCTTGATGTTATCGCCGTCTAAACGAATTACCCCCTCCGTCGCATCATAGAAACGAGGAATCAAATTGGTTAGCGTTGATTTACCAGAGCCGGTTGGTCCGATTAGGGCAACTGTCTCACCAGGGCTAGCGGTCAGACTCACATCTCTAATAATCTTGGGACCACCTTGATAACTAAATGAGACGTTCTCAAACTCAATCTCACCAATCACGCTTTCTTTTTTGATGGCGTTTGGTGATTCAAGAATGTCTCCATCGGTGTCAACAATCTCAAAAATCCGCTCCGCGGCCGATACAGCTGTGGCAGCTAGGTTAACTAAAAAGCCCACCCGCTGAACTGGCCCATTCAGCAACAGTAAGTAAGAGATCATGGCAAACAGAGTCCCTAAAGTAAGCTGTTCTTCGATCACCATCGGACCGCCATACCAAAGGATGAGCATAATCGCTAAGGCCACAAGAAAGCCCATGACGGGCCAATTGTTTGACCATGTCACAATCATCTCTATGCGCCGTTTGACCCAAACCGCGTTCTCTTCGTCAAACCGATCCCGCTCGTAGTTTTCTCTTGAAAACACTTTAACAAGCTGAATACCTGTTAGGGTTTCCTGCATCGTTGTCGAAATAACGGCCAACTGTTCCTGGATCGCTTTGAAAATGCCGCGCACCTTCCGGCCGAACAAAATCGCAATCACAAGCAGGATCAGCATCGGCCCCATTGCAAGTGCGGTCAGAAAAAGGCTCTCTAATGACATCGCGATCAGAACACCGGTCAATAACAAAAAGATGCGGCTCAGCTCGATCAACCCGATCCCGATAAAGCGCTGAGTTTCACTTATGTCGGCCGTTGCCCGACTCATGAGGTCACCGGTATGGGTCACATCATGAAATGAAAAAGGGAGCTTTTGGACCGACCAATAAAACTCGTTGCGTAGCTCATAAGCAACACTGTGTGTCAAATACTCTTGATAGTAAAGCTGAGCGTACATCGATGCACCCCGGCCGCAGCCGACAAGCAGCAGCAGTCCGGCCGTACGCACAAGGGCTTCAATGCGCCCTTCAGCCACGGCACTATCAATTGCGGTGCTGACCAACTGAGGGATAAATAAGTTGAAAACAACCGCTCCCAACATCCCCAAAACTGCTAGCACAAACTCTTTTTTGTGGGGTCCCAAATAGGCGAAGAGTCGTCGGTAGGTAACTGTACGATTTTGCATATAACCTCTGTTTGGAAACGATTTTAAAAACTAAACGTGGATTCTAGTTTCTGAAACCGCTTCACAGCCATCATTAAACCTTGATTACGTGGGTAACCAATAATTCGATGAAGGCGAGCGATCTTAAGAGCCTTTTTTAGAAAATCAACTCTTTTAAATCACCGTGAACTAATAAAAACGCTAGTCAGATGAAGTGACGACAGGTGAGTAGCGAAGCGTGCTCTATTGTTTAATGTAGGCAGTAGTGGCACAAAATTTAGTGAACCTATAATAATACCCTGTCCAGTTTGAGGTTCGTATCAGAGTTTCACCAGAATTTTTTTAGAGGGGTAAAATTGTGACATCCGATCCATCTGATAACGCTTCAAAAACAACTTCTATCTGAAACGATGAAAATCTTGATTCTAAATCTCCACTCTGTCAAAAATGCAGGGGACCTCGTTCTTAATAACACCGCCCTACAATTGATTCGAGAAGAGTTCCCACACGCGAAGATTACCGTTTCAATTAATGACTTAGATGAGACAGAGAAACTTGACGGCCCGGTGACGATTCTCCCATCATGGCTCTACTGGATGAAGTTTGAACACGGCCGCTGGCATCCACAAAAAAGCCTCGCGATTTTGTGGGCCTTGCTCAGATGGCGCTTCACATCTGGTAAGCAGGTGCAAAGCCAAGCTTCTGACAAAGAGTGGCAAACCCTGCTCAATGCCTACACTTCGGCCGACATCGTCATGAGCTGCCCCGGCAACTTTCTTTATACGAGCGGCTTTTTCAGTATTCCGTTTCTTATCTCATGCCTAACACTACAAATTGCCATCTGGGCAAAAAAACCGCTTTATCTACTCCCTCAAACAATTGGCCCGATCACCAAGTGGCATGAAAAAAGAATTTTAAGCCGCATTCTCAAGCAAACTCGACTCATATTTGTGCGGGATGACATCTCAAAGACGGTTACAGTTGACCAGCTAAAAATTGATTCTAAAAAAGTAAAAGTCGTGCCAGATACAGCATTTGCCAGTCAGGTGCAAAGCACAGCGGCCGGGTTAAGCCTGTTGGCAAAATACCAGGTTGACCCTCAAAGGGATAAACTTGTCGGCATTACGACCATTAACTGGGGAGCACAGTTTGAGCCATTCAAAGGCCAAAAAACATATGAAGCCGGTTTGGTTATGGCAATCCGAAACCTAATTGAACAAAACCAAGTCAAAGTGATTTTGTTTTCCCAAGTGTTTGGACCCAATGCAGCTTCTGATGATCGCAAAACGGCCGAGCGCGTCTATAACCAGTTACAAGATTTAGCCTCGAATGTCCTGTTTATAGAAGAGGAGCTTGACTCAAACACGTTAAAATCAGCATATGGTGCCATGGACTTTTTTATTGGCTCACGCTTACATTCAAATATTTTTGCGCTCGTACAGCAGATTCCGGTAGTGGCGATTCAATATCAATATAAAACGGCCGGGATCATGACGATGGCTGGGCTCAAAGATCACGTGATTAAAATTGAAGATGTTTCGCCCGAGACGATGCCCCAATTTCTAACGGATGGCTATCGGCAACGTGACCTGCTTCTCAAAACCATTCAAGCGAGTATTCCGACACTTAAACAGGAAGCGGCCTCGATCATTCCTACACTGCGCCAAGATTATGAGTCACTCTAAACATCCTACCCCACCCATACGCGTGTTACTCATCACCTCTGGCTTTGCCATTGATGGCCCTTTGGGCGGTATTGAACGCTTTGGGTTGGAGCTGTCAAAAAACATCGATACAGCGAAAGTAGATGTCACGCTTTTAGGGATGTGGGCCTACGGGGTTGAGAATGAGCAGACTTGGCTAAAACACGCGCAGGCGGCCGGGGTGAACGCAATCATGCCAACACAGTGGGACGAAAGCTCGCCTACAAAAAGTTTTTGGCGCTGCTTGGTTGACACGCGCAATATGCTGCAAGGGGAAAGGTTTGACATCATCCATAGTCACTGTCAATTTGGAGATGTTTTGGCCTTGTGCTTAAAAAGATTTCTAGGTGCAAAAACGTTACTAAGAACGGTCCACAATGAAAAGGAGTGGCCTCGTCGTCAATATCGCAGGCAACTGCTGACGAATTTTCTTTTACCACTAACCTATAAAGCTGAGTATGGGGTTTCAGATCAAGTTGTCGCTAATTTAAACAGCAGGCGGCTGACGAACAGGCTCAACAAACCGGCCGGCGTGCTCAATAATGCGCTAAATGCGACACAGATGGAGCAGAAGCTAGCAAAAGTTGTTGATGTTGATCAGCTGAAAGCTGAACTAGGTGTACCAACAAACGGCCGAATCATAGGGTCAGTCGGCCGGCTCGTTGAACAAAAAGGGTATGCGTTCTTGATCGATGCGGCCGTTGAGCTATGTAAAACATTCGATGATCTCTATTTCGTAATAGCTGGAGATGGCCCGTTAAAAGATGGGCTGCAGGCCAAAGTCGATCGCTTAGGGCTACAAAAACGGTTTTTGTTCGCAGGCCCACGCTCAGATATAGAATCACTTTACAAAATATTTGATATTTTTGTAAGTTGCTCGCTATGGGAGGGGCTACCAACCGTCATCATGGAAAGCCTTTATGCGAAAATTCCCGTAGTTGCGACACGTGTATCTGGCAACATAGAGCTTGTTTTAGATAAGAAAACAGGAATTTTAGTAGAGCCGCACAGTGCAGATTCCCTTATCGAGGGGATGACAGAATTGCTAAATTTATCAAATTCTGCAATATACTCTTTACGCCAAAATGGGAAAGAGCATATTACAGAGCATTTCACCTTCAAGCAGGTTGCTGTGAAGCATGAACAGATTTATCAGGAATCGCTTTCCGGTTCAGGATAACCCTCAGGTCCTGGATAACCCTCTTCGTAAACTGGGCCGTTGATGTAAATGTCTAACCCTTCTACTTCTATTACGGGGAGCTCTGTTATCTGATCGGCCGGTGCATCAAATATTTTAGGAAGTCCGTCATCTTCAGCAACAATTTTGTAGGTATTAATTTCAACATTGCCGACAACAACAACATATTCACCTGGCTCAACATTCTCAATCACAAAGTAACCACCAGGAAGGGAATCAGTTGTAGGGCTAAAGGCTGGGTCATATACATAAACACCTTCTCCAGATTCATCACGAATAATCTCTGAAAGAGAGACTGGAATGCCCACAATGGGTTGATTATAAGTAAGTGAATAAATAGATCCTGTAATCGAAGCCGTTCCAGCTTCGGCCGGAGCCACGGCCGGAGGATCAATTTGAACCGCTACCGACTCAGCCTCTATATTACCGTTATCATTATTATTGGAAACATCGACTTCCTGTGAGCCGTTATTTGGAATGGGCTGCGGGCTTTCATTACCGCAAGCAACAAGTGCAAAAGCGGTGCAACATATGACGATTAGATTGATTAATAACTTTGTTTTCATTTCTTTTTTATGACTAGATAGTAAATGATTTAAAATAAATTGTGCCAAAAGAAGTTTTTAGCAACACGACAAGATCATACTATAAGATAACTAAAAATATAATGGGATTACTCCTCTATTAACCCGTTTCCAGAGAGTTAACGGGGGTAGTTACTCCTAATGGGTTATTGAGATTAAGCAGAAAAAATGCAATTATTATGGTGTAGTAAGTTGAAATCATTCATATTTCAATTTTAAAGCATTTAACTTTTTAAGTTATGCAGTCATTAAGTTATTTAAATATCAGGAGATATCAATCATGAAAAAACTTCTTGTAACTTCACTAGCATTGTTAACAGCGATGTTGGTATCAGTAACCGCATTTGCTGGCACAGCATATGATGCGTCTTACACCACATCAATTACGTACCAAAATGTAGGTACAGAAACAGCAACCATCCAGTTTAGCTTCTATAACGAAGCAAACGGCACAAGTATTGACTACTCAGTAGATGCATTGCCAGCTGGTGCAGGTAGCTCTTTGTTCGTTGGTAGCGTCGGCACGATTGCATCAGGATTCTCTGGTTCTGCAGTAATGTCATCTAACGTTCCAGTTGTTGCCACAATGGTACAAATTTCTTCAGATGGCGATGTTAAAAACCGTCCTCTTTCAAATGGTTTCAGCGCTGGTTCAACCAAAGTATTGCTTGCAACCGTTTTGAAAAACACCTTCAGCACATCATCACGCTTCTCTATCCAGAACGCTGATAGTGGTGCAGTTGACCTAGTCGTTAGCATTTATAATTCAGCAGCTCCAACCGCAGCTCCAACTGTCGTTAACGTTGCTGGCTTGCCAGAAGGCTCAGCTAAATACTTCGACATGGGAACTCTTGCTGAAATCACAGCAGCTTCTTTCAACGGATCAGCTGTAGTTGAAGCATTCCAAGCTGGTACAACAACTCCTGCGAACATCGTTGGTTCTGTACTTGAAATGTCAACCAATGGACCAAAAGTTTCAGCCTTCCAAGGTATTCCAGTAGGCGGAACAGAAGTATTCATGCCATCAGCAGCTTGTAAATACTTCGGTCTTGACTCTTTCTACGCTGTTCAAAACACCGGTACCGCTACAACCAGCGTAACCGTTACATACAGCAATGGTCAAACTGATGTTAAAAGCATTGATGCTGGCGCAAAAGCAAGTTTCGCAACTTGTAACCAACAAAGCGACAACTTCAATGGTTCAGCAACAATCACCAGCGCAGAGCCAATCATCGTTATTGGTAAAATCTCAAATGCAACTGTTTCAACCGCATTTGAAGGTGCAACCACTGGTGGTACAAAACTTGCTTGTCCATACGTTCGCTGGTCAGCTTCTCAATACAGCACAGGCCAACGCCAACGTGCGTTCATCGCTATCCAGAACGTTGGTAGCGCATTGGCTGCTGGTGATGTAACTGCAACTTACATCGACAAAACCGGTACAGCTGTTGGAACTCACACAATGGATGCATTAGCAACTGGTGCAAAACAAAGCACCCGCGCTACTGCAGCAACAGGTTCTGCTGCTAACCTTGATGAGTTCGGTTACATCGGTGGATTCGGTGGTGGTTTAATCATCGAAGGCCCAGCTGGTAGTGAATTAGTTGGTGTTGTCCGCGTTCAGTCAATCGGGGCTGACGGCCAAGGTGTTGGCGAAGACTACAACTGTATTCCTGTGAGCAACTAAGACTCGCATCCTTCTTAATTAGTTAAGTGCTAGGGTGACGTTGATTAAATCAGCGTCACCCTTTTTTATTGCCTATTTTGTTGAGTCAGAATGGATCTAAGAACATTTTGTACTCATGATGATATGATTGAGCGCAATTCTTATTGTTTGCACGACTTCATCAAAATGATTATTACACCCACATTCGTTTTTATTCATGTTCCCAAGACTGGTGGAACGTTTGTCCAAAAATCGCTCAATCAAATTTATGGGAGTAAGTTCTATCAACCTATTCGGGAAGATCCCCTACAGGAGGCTCTCAAACGTTTAAAGTTTTGGGAAACACCCATCGCTCATCAACTTATCAAGCATGCTCCGTGCAATCAGATCCCTGCAGAATATAGTGCGTTACCGATTGCGGGCTGCGTTAGAAATCCTTTTGAATGGTATGTATCAAACTACAAATACGGTTGGTGGTTAAGCCATCCCGAAGATTATCCCGGATTAAAGGATGATCCGGAATGGCCGGAAGTAAGCTTTAAGCATTATCTTGAACTATCTGGAACTGTTTGGCTCAAGGCGATTTTCCCAAACTGCCAGCTCGAAATCGGCCGACTATCTGCTTTGTTTATTCTGTACTACTGCAAAAACCCAAGCCAAGTAGTCGAAGCTAAAACTTATTCTGAGCTTGTAGAAAAAGTTCAAGAAGATATGTATCCAGTCACATTTCTAAAAACGAAAAGCCTAAACCAAGATTTACATCATTTTTTGTTGACTCATGGCTTTTCAGAAAATACATTGAGCTTTATCAAAAACGCCAAACCGATCTCACCAAGAGGAAATCGGACTCAAGAAGATTCTGCACAAAGTTACTTTGACACCGATTTAAGTGCTTCAATCCAAGCCAAAGACCAGTTGCTATTTGATCTATTTCCATCGATTAGCTAACTCTATTTTAAAAATTTAATGCTAAGTAAATTAAAATCTAAAAGTTATCCTTTAAAACTCTTCTTTACAGACTTCCAGAAGTTTCAAGTTATTTATAAAGTTAAATCTCAACGTATTTCCTACAAGAGTTTTGAACAACTTTCAGAGCTATACGACATTATCAAATCACTCGAAGCGCAAGATGTAGCTGGGGAGTTCATCGAAGCGGGCTGCGCATTGGGCGGATCGGCCGTTGTTATTTCAGCTGCCAAGCAGCAGGCCCGGCCGTTTCATCTGTACGACACCTTCGAAATGATTCCACCCCCATCTGAAAAAGATGGTGAAGATGTACATGAGCGCTATGAAATCATCACCCAAGGCAAAGCTACAGGAATCAGTGGAGATACCTATTATGGTTACCAAGATAATTTGCTAGACGAAGTCACTAATACCTTTACAGAATTTCAGCTACCCACGGCCGCTCATAACATCACCATGCATAAAGGGCTATTTGAAGACACGCTCAGCGTCGATCATCCCGTCGCGATGGCCCATTTAGATTGTGATTGGTATGAGTCTGTTCTAGTCTGCTTACAACAAATCGTGCCGAACCTAACGGTGGGCGGCTTACTCATTATTGATGATTACAACGACTGGTCAGGGTGCAAACAGGCGATCGATGAGTATTTTTCAGATAAGCAGGCTGATTTTCGCTTTGACTTTGGCTCACAGCTATTGATTTGGCGTACGAACCAATCGACATAGTTCATCCCACGTATAGGCAGGGTTAGACTGCTGGATATTTTGTCTAAATGCCACTTCTAATCCATCGTCAATATAGCGGGCTAACGCATTGGCCAATGCGGACTTATCCCCAGGCTCCACTAAAAGTCCATTTTTGTCTTGTGTAACGGTCGTTTGAATCCCATCCAAACGGGTAGAAATAATCGGTGTCCCTTTACCCAGTGCCAGTTGAGCCATACCACTCTGTGTGGTTGAGCGATAGGGCAGAACCACGGCCGCAGCCTGTTCGATAAGCATGGCAAGTTCATCATTTGCCAAATAGCGATCAATAATCTCAACCCGATCTTCGATATTTAGCCTTTTAACCATCGAATGATATTGAGCCGCATCGTCCCAAAACTCCCCAGCAATAATTAAAGAATAAGACACATTCTGTTTGGCGATTTTTGCAAAAGCTTCGATTAAAACATCAACCCCTTTGTAATATCGAACGAGTCCGGCAAAAAGGAAATAAGGGGATTTAGAATCACCGTCATCGTGTGAGCTTCCCAACATTTTATAGGTTGGATGGGGTGTATAGACAACGGGGATGTGTGGGAAAAAGTGCTTAATCTTTTTTTGCTCTGCAGGGGAATGTGCAATAAACAAATCAGCTTGCCCCACACCCATTTTTAAGGCTCCAACATCATACCAATGTTTTTCATGAGGAAGAACATTGTGGCAGAGAAAAACTATTTGCGTCTGCGGCCGTTTGCGTTTCACAACAGCTGTGATGGTTCGCCAAACCGGAGCCCAAAAGGGTATCCACCATGGGATATACACAACAGCGGGATTAAAATCAACAATCGCATTGGCTGTTCGAATCCAAGAAACTGGATTGATTGAATCGAGTATCTGCTCAGCTCTAATACCAACCGGATTCGAACCAGGATCTTTATCATCACGGCCGTACAAAATCTTAGGGTATTGGCGAGTATAAGTAAGAAATTGTACCTCTTCACCCCGCTCGTTTAGATGGTGAGCCAAGAGTGAAGTATGATAAGCTATGCCACCACGAAAGGGATAAGCGGGTCCCAAAATCGATATTTTCATACGTTCTTATTTCTCAATCTTTTCTGATTTTACCAGCTGCTAAATGTATCTAATCACAGGGTCAAATGGCTTCGTCGGCCGCTCAGTTGTGCGTGCCTTAGATCAACTAGGGCTACCTAACAGCGGGTTAACCGGTCGCCTCAACGACATCGAACAAATTGCGAGCCAGCTTGATGATATCGACACAATCATTCACTTAGCATCGAGCGTGCGCTACGGCCGTGAGCGCCGCCTCAACCTCACCGATATCGATGGGACACGCAATCTCATCGAAGCCAGCAGGCAATCTGGGGTTAACCATATCGTCTTTATCAGTCAGCTAGGAGCCGATCCTCAGTCATTATATCCTGTCCTACGGGCCAAAGGGGTGATCGAAGAAATGCTCTTAAAGAGCGGCATTCCGGTCACGATTATTCGTTCAGCCACACTTTACGGCCGGGATGATCGTTTTCTCACCCCTGTGACCTCACTTGCTTTCTGGAACTGGCCCTTCGTATGGCTCCCTGGCGGCGGCCGAAGTTTGTTGCAACCCCTGTGGGTTGAAGACCTTGTGCGCATCATTCTCGAAGTATCTGACACCTTAGACTTAAAGGGATATCGGGGAAAAATCTACATAGCGGCCGGGGAAGAACGCTTTCACTATGAGGATCTAGTCAGATTGGTACTTGAAACGGCCAGCCTCAATCGCCAGCTCCTGCCTATCAATATGACATGGGTTCGCTTGGCCACACGGGCTCTGTTTGGCTGGCGACGGAATCCGCCCATCACCCTCTTCTTTCTTGACCGGCTCAACAAACCTGAAATCGCTGACTTAGACATTGTCCACCGGCAGTTTGGTTTCCACCCAACCCGCATGATGGATCAGATTTCATATTTAAGGCGGCCGGGGCTGGCTCGATATGTATTCGGAAATCTGTTGGCTCGCCGATAAAAATATTATTCAACAATTCGCCCATTTAGGGGTAAAATCACACCATTCGTTTTTTGATGGAGATAAAACAACCCATGACCCAAACAATTAGAATTTCAAACATCGGCAACCATGTTGGTGAAAAAGTTACTTTAAAAGGCTGGCTCTATGCTAGCACGCGTAAAGGCAAGCTCTACTTTGGCCGTATGCGCGATGGTAGCGGCATGGTCCAGCTCGTCGCTTACCGGCCAGAAGTTGGCGACGACCTATTCGAAGAAGTTAAACGAATCGGTCAAGAATCATCGATCATTGTTAGCGGTGAAGTTCGTGAAAACGAGCGGGCCCCAGGCACCCCTGGTGGCTATGAAATCGCCCTCGAAACGCTTAAGATCGTGCAAAACGTTGAAGACTACCCGATAACACCAAAAGAGCATGGCATCGAATTTTTGATGGACAATCGCCATCACTGGATTCGTTCGCGCCGGCAGTGGGCGATTTTGCGCGTACGTTCCGTCATCAAAAAAGCGATTATGGACTTTTTAGACGATGATGGCTTTATCAATATCGATACGCCGATTATCACCCCATCTGCGGCCGAAGGGACCAGCAACCTGTTTGAAGTAGGCTACTTTGATGAGACCGCCTATCTTGCACAAACCGGTCAGCTCTACAACGAAGCCAACATCATGTCGATGGGCAAAGTCTATTGTTTCGGCCCAACATTCCGTGCCGAAAAATCGAAAACCCGCCGCCATCTCACTGAATTTTGGATGGTTGAGCCAGAAGTCGCTTTTTGCGATCTGGATGATTTGATGGATCTCGAAGAACGCTTCATCACTTATATCGTTGAAACAGCGATGGAGAAGTGCGCGGCCGAGCTTAAAATTCTTGAGCGTGATCTAGCTCCACTTAAACATGTAACAGGCGAATTCCCCCGCATCAGTTACGACCGTGCGATTGAAATGCTAGCCGAACTACGCGAGGCTGAAACCGACCCTGAAAAGAAGAAAGAGCTTGAAATTGAATGGGGCGACGACTTCGGTTCACCCCATGAGACGGTGCTGACCCAACAGTTCGAGAAGCCCCTTTTCGTCTATGGCTACCCATCGGCCGTTAAAGCATTTTACATGGAGCCATGGCCCGATCGGCCGGAAGTCTGCAAATCTGTTGACCTCCTGGCTCCTGAAGGGTACGGCGAAATCATCGGTGGCAGTGAGCGCATGAGCGACCCACAAAAACTCGTCGATGCGATCCATGCTCACGACCTACCGCCGGAAAATTACAGTTGGTACATTGAACTGCGTCAGTTTGGTTCTGTCCCCCATAGCGGGTTTGGACTGGGATTAGAGCGTACGGTTGCTTGGGTTTGCGGCTTGCCACATATTCGTGAGACCACAGCGTTCCCTCGCATGCTGTACCGGATGAATCCGTAGGAAAACATTTAGATATTAGAGGGTAGATATTAGATATTGGTCGTTGAATCAAACCACCAACATCTAATATCCAATATCTAACATCTTTCTCTACATGTACGCTATTTTTCAGTGCGAAAGCCAAGCCTGCCGCTTCCGATTCCCTGGCGCAATTGAGCAACAGCCTGATGGTGGATATGCTTGCCCTAAATGTAAATCACCTACAGTTGAAGCCGCCCGCACCCATCTTTCAGATTTCACTAAATTAAGAGATGAGACGGCCCACGCTAACCTACCTCACTTAGAGCTATTCCTCGATAATACACGTAGTATCTATAATGTTGGCTCGATTTTCCGTACGGCCGACGGTGCAGGCGTGCGCAAGCTACATTTGTGCGGCATCACCGCAACACCAGACCATCCAAAGTTTGCCAAAACCGCCCTCGGCACCGATTTACCGTGGGAGTATCACATGAACGGAGTTGATGGGATTGCGCGGCTAAAAAGCGAGGGGTATCAAATTTGGGCGTTAGAAGAGATGCCAGACACGCTTGATCTTTTCGCTGACAAGCCAAAGTTAGAGCATGACAAAAAAACTATTCTCATATTAGGAAATGAGGTGATGGGGGTAGACCCTGGCATTTTGGAACAATGTGATCGCACCGTCATGATCCCGATGCTCGGCGAGAAAAAATCGCTGAATGTGACGATCGCCTGTGGCATTGCGGTTTATCAACTATTGACAACAGCATGAGCAAAGACGTTCTGCACTTTTTGCAAAGTCAATAGCACCACCATTCATGGCAACTCACGGCAACAAAAGGGACTGGGCATGAAACCTATTTTGCAGATGGGGGTGATCAATCGCTTTTTATCAAGCTTGGAGCCAACCTACCGGTTTATGAAGCGATGGCGGCCGCACAGTTAACCCCGCCGATATTAGCCACCCATACGCTCCCAAGCGGTCAATCGCTACTCATCCAACAAAAAGTCGATGGTCAGACCCCATCTCGTCAAGATTTTCAGACGCATCTTAAAACGTTTGCGGCCGTTTTGCACCAAACACATCAAAATGAAGATCTAAAAAAACTGCTGCTACCAAACGAACCACACAGCCACAAATATTTGGCTCAAACGGCATTCAACCATGTGGCTGGAAAATGGCGCGATTATCGGCCGCAACTGCATGATTTAGCAGACAAGGTCGATAGGGAGTTAGCCCGATTACGGGAAGAAATTAAAACTATTGAGGGTGAAGGCGTTGTGGCATCTCACAACGATAGCTGCAATGATAACTGGCTTATCACAGGCGCAAATGAGGTTTTCTTAATCGACCTTGATTCGATGACACTAGATGATCCAGCCGTCGATTTGGGCGCACTGCTGTGGTGGTATTATCCACCTGAGATGCGCGGCCGATTTTTAGTGCAGATGGGTTATCAATATGATGATCAGCTAAAAAAGCGCATGCGCATTCGCATGTCGATACACTGCCTCAACATTTTATTGCCCCGCGAAAACAGCTTTGATCAGTTTGACCCCAATGGCTTTGCCAGCCAGATTGTCGATTTTTTTGCAGTAGCTAATGGCAATAAAAATCCGCAGGGGTATGCATAAACCTTATGAAGCGCCTTCTTACATTCTTGATCACATTGTTTGCCTCAATTTGGGTTATCGGCCGCCAAATTGAGCGTCTTGTTAATCGAGTGGATCGTTCAAAGCCTCTGCCTAAACCTAGTCAAAAAGCCCTTAATCTACATAAAAATAACCCAGTAGCCGATGTACACAACGACACCCTCCTGTTCGAACGAGACTTCAGTAAACGCTCGACTATTGGCCATATTGATCTTCCTCGCGCTGAAGATGCTGGCGTCAATCTGCTCGTTTTCGCGGCCGCCACCCAAATTCCTAGAGGGACAAATGCAGAGCAAACCGATGATTCAAAATCTGACGTTCTAAAGTTTATTTATGGCAGCCGCTTCTCTCCGCAAACGTTTATGACACCGTTTGAGAGAGCCAAGCATCAGGCAAAAAGATTGCAACAGCTTGCTCAGCGATCAAACGGCCGCATGCATGTAGTACGCACTAAAAGCGATCTTGATCCAGCTACACACGGCCGATCATTGGGTGCAATCTTAGCGTTTGAAGGGGCGCAGGCGGTTGGAGATCGTGTCGCCAATATCAATGAGCTTTTCGATTTAGGCTATCGTGTGGCTGGCTATTCCCACTTCATCGACAACCGTTATGCACATTCGGCTCACGGCCTAAGCAAAGCTGGGCTAACCAACGACGGCCGACAATTAACTAAACGCTGTATTGCATTAGGAATGGCGCTTGACCTCGCTCACTTGTCAGCCACTGGGATAGACGATGTCCTTGAGATCATCTCAAATACGCCATTGCTCGTATCACACACAGGTCTACGCGGCTTCCTCGACAACAATCGCAACATATACGACCACCAAGCGGTTGAAATAGCCAAACGGGGTGGATTAGTCGGAATCGGTTTTTGGGAAGAGACAGTGGGCGATAATACGCCCGAAGCCATTGTCGATGGGATTCAGTATGCCATCGATCTTTTAGGCGAAGATCATGTTTGCTTCGGCTCCGACTTTGATGGCGCAATCCGGCCGTCGTTCGACATCAGTCAGCTTACTGTCCTCACTCACATCATGCTTGAAAGAGGTATGAGCGAAGTCACGATTAAAAAAGTAATTGGTGGCAATGCATTCCGGTTTTTCAAGACCGTTCTGCCATCTTCTAATGGAAAGAACCTAGCAAAGTAGCTCCCCTAGGTGATCAACCAAATCGACGCGTTAGTTCACGAATATGCTCTGGCCCAATCCCACAACAGCCACCGATTAAGCGTGTGCCGGCCGCAACCCATTTCTCAGCTTCTTGTCCATAAGCTTCGGCCGAAATCATGTCATTAAATTGCCAGTTGGGCATAACGAACTCACCCCAATGAGCGTACACGCCGCTGGGGCCGTCAAAATTCGCATGGATAACGTCTAATGAGGCGGGAATATCACTGGTAAGTGAGTGCATCACTGTAATCATCGGCACGTCATCGGGCAGAGCTTGAATCCCTTCAGCCAATGTCGGCCGATCGTCAGGATAGTGCCCCATACCGAGCTGAATTTCCCCTTTAACATTCGTATGAGCATTAAACCCAACAATGATAGGTAACCCCGTTTTTGCCGCCGCACTGTAAGCGATCAACGTATTTTCAATATCGCTCATCATTTCTAGCATGAAGAAATCGACACCACCGCTAGCTAAGATTTCCGCCTGACGGTCAAAATTAGCCTGCGATGTAGCCGCATCCGGCCGTTGGTTATCCTCAAACGCAATGGTTGACATCGACCCAGCCACCCAAACTTGCTTATCAGCCGCATTGTTTCGCGCTTCACACGCAATTCTAGCTGCGGCCGAATTCATCTCTTCAAATTGATCTCCCAACCCACAATCTGCAAGAACATGTCGGGAAGTTGAAAATGTATTCGTGATAATCACTTCAGCACCGGCCGAAATATAATCGGTATGAATGTTTCGCAAAAGGTCAGGAGAGGTCAGCGTGCAGCTTGCACTCCATCCTCTCTCCTCCATTTTCGCCCCCCGCTTTTCCATCTCTGTTCCAGTTCCGCCATCAATGATGACAAGCTTATCTTGTTTCAGTCGCTCAAAAAAATCAGCCATCTCACTCACTCCTTTTATTTTTGAAATATTACCTGAACAGGAACAGGATGCAATTAACAATTATTGGTTATTGGTTGAAGAAAGCTGAGAGCCTTTGGCCGAGTCTCACATGGTCGCACAAGGAGATAAAGTTGCCAAAGCGCCCTCAGCAATTCAAACCTAATATTTTTTATAGTTGGCTTCAATCACCCGATGAGGTGAAATTTCGAATGACTTTAGGTGATCACCCCATGGGGTGAGGTAGCGAAAAGAGGCATACTCATCTTTTCTTTGGCCCTGTTTTTGGCAAAAACAAGGATATTTGCTCTAAAATTTGATTATTTACTATCGATCCTATTTTTCGTCACTTATTCCAGTAATAAAGGACTAAATTTGGATGTTGTGGCAGATGACCATTTACGACGCTTCTGTTAATCTGGAGATATGAATCAAAATCTTGCATCAGCTATTAATGACTTTCAACGTGCCCGACGCAAAGGGACGCTTGAGCTGCTTTTGGCCCGTTTAACCGGTCGTTCGGCCGATCTTTTGTCGTACGATGAGGTACGCCGCGCCGTAAGCCCTGTCAACCAATCTGAAAAAGGATTGCAAGATGTACCCCTAAACGCCATCGTAGGCAGTTTGGGCCGCTATAAAGACTTTACCCACAGCTTCATGCCAATCAACGAGAGTGATCAGCACCGTTGGGCCGGGGTTAGTTTGGCGGCAGAACAGGGCAGAGGACTCCCACCTGTAGAACTCTATAAAATCGACGAAGCGTATTTTGTGAAAGATGGAAACCATCGTGTCTCAATTGCAAGGGACATGAATCTACCTTCCATCCAAGCCTATGTGACTGAAATCGAGACACGGGTCCCGTTTACTCCTAACATGAATGCTGATGACTTGATTTTAGCTGGGCAACAGGTTGAGTTTCTTGAAGAGACAAAACTAGATGAACTCCGGCCGGAATCAAACGTACGCGTCACAGAGCCAGGCAAATATCCTATATTGCTTGATCACATTCGCACCCACCAATACTACATGGGTATCGACAAAGATCGAGAAATTGAATGGTCTGAAGCCGTGGCACATTGGTATGACAAAGTCTATTTAAACGTCATTCAATTGGTCCGGAGCCGAGGCATTCTAGATGCCTTTCCAGACCGTACTGAAACTGATTTTTATGTTTGGCTAGCAGATCATCGAAAAGAGCTGGAAAAAGAAGTTGGTTGGGATTTGCCGACGGAAGCGGCAGTCGAATCACTGGCTCAAAAATCACTCGCCGCAAACGTGCTTGACTTAGTCGGTGGGTGGTCAGGCCCTGTTGCTCAAATACCACAGTTGAATCAATTCTCAGACTCGACTGATCCAACTTTATCTCCCACAAGTAAACAGCTTATCTCAGATATTTTGGTTGTGCTGGGTCCAGAAATTGATAATCAAACGATGTTGGCTCAAGCGCTAGAGGTGGCTAAACATGAAGATGCAACCTTGCGTGCAATCTATACCTCGGCCGATTTAAACGGGACCCGAGATGTGGTGCCAACTAAAATTCAAGAATTACATACTGAGATTGTTTCTGAGGGAAACGTGGACAGCAGAATTGCAGCCGATGTTGATGCATGGGATGTAGCAGCGTTAGAACGAGCACGCTGGAACAACCTAATTGTTGCTCCGATTTACAGCACTGGGAAACAGAAGATTTTTGATGCTCAATGGCAACAACGGTGGCGCAACCTGTTGCTCAATTCGCCACTGCCCGTACTAGCTGTTACAGATCGGCCGTTTGCACCTGAAAAAGGGCTTCTAGTGTATACGGGCCACCAAAAAGACCAGCAGGCTCTATTTGTATCAACTTGGTTGGCAAGCCAGTGGGGCATGTCGCTGACAGTTGGCATTGGTGGGGATCCATCTGAGCGAAATGCGTTAATTAATCATGTCTCAAGCTACCTCGATCGTTATGACGTAAAAGCTGAGTTTGAGCCGCGGCATATCGACAAACCGGCCGAGATTTTGCAAGTCACCAAACAAGGCAATCACCAGTTGGTTATTGCAAGCATGCGTCGCTCTGTCTGGAGTCGTTTTTCCCCGAGTGCACACTTACATGTCATTGACTTACTGCGTGATACCAATGTCCCCATCTTAATTTTGAATTAAGCAAGCATTTCCCCAGCGTTTATCAATCTAGCTGGACAGCCCCAACAAGCCGAAAAGCAACAAAACAACTGAGTCTTAGCTATTTAAGCTACCCTTTAACCATTCAGCAAAATCCCAAGACGAAAGCAAGTCTCGCAGCTCCACTTTGCTATTCACCTCAAACCGAGCCAGCACATTTTTTATATAGGTTTTAACCGTGTTTTCTGAAATGATCATTTCTGCAGCGATTTGTTTATTGGTGTATCCCAAACAAGTCAGCCCTGCGGCCTGTTTTTCTCGTGGAGTCAAGCTATTCCAAACCTCAAGCCAAGCATCGGCCGCTTGCCGTTCCTGAAGCGCATCGTCCAAAAGCTTGCATGTGATCTCCTCTGTTGTTTGATTCGCTTCAACAGCCAATTCTTTAATAGCTGAAAGCAATTGCTGATCAAGTGCCAACGTAAGTTTATACCTACCAGGATTAGCATCTGGCTCATCCTGATCATTTTCAGTCTCACTCAAATGGGCGACTTTGAATAGCTTAAGAAAATTCTGAAACATTTCTATTTTTGGAACAAATGTTCTCTAAAAGCTATTCTATCCCTTTTGCAAAACTCAACTGTGAAGTTAGCGTTAAGCCCATTCGTTCGCCGCGAACTGATAAGAAAATGAACTTTTTGATAAGGATGCAAAATGCTGATCCCTTTACAATTTTAAATACAAGTAGGCTACTGATTGGTACCACCTCAGAATAGGATTTGGGATTAAACATCCCCCTACGATTTACACGGAAGTCTGTTAGTGAGTAAGGTTGAATCACCTGACCCATGGCACAGTAGCCACCAGAGGAAAAGCTGGGAATCATAAAAACTGAGGGCAAGCCTGCTTTTTTTATGTCAAAATTTATTCACGCTACCATTTAAGCCAAATAAATAGGGTCGCAGAAAACGAAATTCCTCATCTATAGCTACCCATGATCAGCAACCTCCAAACAAATTCAAATTCAAAAGTTGCATTCAAAAATATCGTATTGCTTGCCTCAGGCTACAATCAAGAATGGGTTAGAGCTATTTATGAAGTAGCTGATTCTTTTGGGGAAGAGCTAGCATTTGTAGGAATATCAAGAACCGCTTTCTTAAATCAAAATGGGAATTCAATAACAGGTAGCATCCCAAGCTATTTACTAAGTGAAATCCTTGAAACCTTTATTCCTAAGCTACTGATTATTCCTGATGGGAAGCCATGTTTTATGCAACTCTTTGTAGATCCTCGAGTCCATTGCCTGATTTCGAAAACAGCTTCAAGCCGCGGTAAAATCGCATTAGCGGCCGATGCTCAGTTAGCCTTACCATGCCTACCACCTCAATTTCGAGTCCCCCATTCCCACTTCTATTTTCAAAAAAACCTCGGTCCATCTGAATTCGCCAGACAGATGTTTGCCAGATAAAAGTAAGCTCCGAAAATAATCTAGCAAATAGATGTGTTAGATATAAACATTATATTAGCACTCGCCTAGCCTATCTGCTAAAATCCCTTGACACACTAGAAATCGCCTGCTAAAATTCCGATCAGTTAGCACTCATGCATACTAGAGTGCTAAATTCCAAAATAAATTTTACAAACCAAAAATTTTTAAACATGACGCAACCGAGCGAGGTCTTTTCTTGCTTATGAGAGGATGTGTCAAATTAAATAAAGGAGAGTTTCAAAATGAATCTGAAACCACTTGGAGACCGTTTGGTCGTCGAACCGAAGGAAAAAGAAACAACAACTGCTTCTGGTCTGGTATTGCCAGACACCGCCTCTGAAAAACCGCAACAAGGTACTGT
Organism: Anaerolineae bacterium; assembly: GCA_045105475.1. Taxonomy (GTDB): domain Bacteria; phylum Chloroflexota; class Anaerolineae; order Promineifilales; family Promineifilaceae; genus WTJY01. The sequence goes on along the minus strand of JBGCDP010000037.1, from coordinate 12,253 downwards.
AATCGCAGTTGGCCCTGGCGCGCGTGATGGCGATGGCAACCGGATTGCTATGGATGTAAGCGAAGGGGACACCGTTCTTTTCGCAAAATATGCTGGCACAGAAATTAAATTAGACGATAGCAAAGTACTGATCATGAAAGAATCAGACATCCTCGCTATCGTTGGCTAAAAAAGATTACAACTCATAAATTTACAACCTCTTCTTTTAGAGGCCGGTTCAAAATAAAACAACCAATCGTAAATTTATAGTCGTAAATCGCAAATAACAGGAGATTTATCACGATGGCTAAACAACTCATCTTTTCTGAAGATGCTCGTCGCAAACTAAAGACCGGCATCGATACTCTAGCAAATGCTGTATCAACCACACTTGGACCAAAAGGTCGTAATGTGGCTCTTGACAAAAAATTTGGCGCACCAACCATTACCCATGATGGTGTGACCGTTGCAAAAGAAATTGAATTGGAAGATCCATATGAAAATATGGGTGCCCAACTTCTAAAAGAAGCTGCAACCAAAACCAACGACATTGCTGGTGACGGAACAACCACCGCCACCGTTTTGGCTCAGAACATTGTTAACGAAGGTTTGAAGAACGTTGCCGCTGGCGCAAATCCAATGTTGCTAAAACAAGGGATTGAAGCAGGCGTAACCGCTTTGGCAGCCCGCATCCGCGAAATGGCAGTCGTTATTGATAGCAAAGAAGAAATCGCTTCTGTTGCTTCAATTTCTGCTCAAGACCGCAAAATCGGCGACTTGATCGCTGACGTCATGGACAAAGTCGGCCGTGATGGTGTCATCACTGTTGAAGAGTCACGCGGTTTAGAATTCGAAACTGAATTCGTTGAAGGTATGCAGTTCGACCGTGGTTACATGAGCCCTTACTTTGTTACCGATCAAGACAACATGGAAGCGATCATCGAAGATGCTTACATTTTGATCCACGACAAGAAAATCAGCTCTGCAGCCGACATCGTTCCAGTCATGGAAAAAGTTTTGCAGACCGGCAGCCGTAACATGGTTGTTATCGCAGAAGACATCGAAGGTGAAGCTTTGGCTACCCTCGTACTCAACAAACTTCGCGGTATGATCAACGCTTTGGCAGTTAAAGCTCCTGGCTTTGGCGACCGTCGTAAAGCGATGTTGCAAGACATTGCGATCCTAACTGGCGGAACCGTCATCACCGAAGATATGGGTCGTAAATTAGACTCAGCTACTTTGGAAGATCTTGGCCGCGCAGTAAAAATCGTTTCGAGCAAAGACAACACCGTTGTTGTTGATGGCTCTGGCGATAGCGACCAAATCAAAGGACGTATCGAGCAGATCAAAATCGAGATTGACAAATCAACCTCTGACTACGATCGTGAAAAACTTCAAGAGCGTTTGGCTAAACTTTCTGGTGGTGTTGCCATCATCCGTGTGGGTGCAGCTACCGAAGTTGAGCTAAAAGAGAAAAAACACCGTGTGGAAGACGCATTGAGCGCAACCCGTGCGGCCGTTGAAGAAGGCATCGTACCAGGTGGTGGTGTGGCTCTAATCAACGCGCTTTCAGCTCTAGATGCTGTTGAAGTTGCAGCAGGCGACCCATCAACCGGTGTGACGATTCTACGCAATGCTTTAATGGCTCCAATGCGTAAAATCGCTGAGAACGCTGGCCAAAATGGCGACGTTATCATCCAGAATGTTGCTCGTGCTAATGCTGAAAACAAATCAACCAACATGGGTTATGACGTTATCAGCGGTGAGTATCTTGACATGATCAAAGCTGGAATCATTGACCCAGCTAAAGTAACACGTGGTGCACTAGAGAATGCAGCTTCTATCGCTAGCATGATCTTGACCACGGAAGCACTCATCACTGATATTCCAGAAGATGAGCCAGCGATGCCAGCAATGCCACCAGGTGGCGGCGGAATGGGCTTCTAATTTAGTAGCTTATTTGCATCAAGTCAGTGATTCGTTTCAACTGACTCAAAACAAACCTTTAAAGGGTGGCGTGAAAGCGTCACCCTTTTTTGTTGCCTAGTTTTTGATACACTTGGGTTGAAAATATCTTGATAACTCACACAGTTAAGTGCCTATTGGAACATAAATATGGGAAAAGATTTAATCAACAAAATATCGCCTTTGCTCGGAAAAATCAGTTGGACAGAGAGCACGGCCGTAACGCAGTTTGGATCACAAACGTATGAAATGGGGATGGATTGGGTTGATCAATATGATGGTGGCAATACGAGCGTTTTACAAACTGCCATCAACACCTTTAAATCAAGTGACTCACGTCCGTATGCATATGCAGGGGTAGCTTACTTACTCGCCAACGTCTCCCAAGAAAGCAATGGAAGCTACGACTTAAATGGATTAGAAGAATCGATGAAGTGGCTCGGAATGGCTCAGGAAGATGAACCTGACCGGCCGCAGATCAACTTTATTGAAGCTCAAATTTACCTATTTAAAGGAGAGTTAGAAAACGCACGTCTCGTTCTCAACTATCTATCAGAACAGGCTGCCCACATCTACCGCTACAACATTACAGAAGCGATTTGGTGTGAAGCGGTTGAAGATTATCAGGGAATGGAAGAATTTTATGCAGAAGCAGAAAAGTCGGCCGATACTGTCCCTAAAAAGCTCAGAATCCAAACACTTCTAGCGGATGCTTACATGAAAATCGAAAACTTCGACAAAGCTTTAAAGCATTACAACCAAGCGGTTTATTTTAATCGGGACGGTGATAAGCTCTGGCATAAAATGAGCCTAATTTATTGGCGGCAACAAAACTACGAAGAATGTAAACGGTGCAACGACATCGTCATGCGGCTAAAGCCAACCAAATCGGCTCAAAGGGTACAAGAAGAGCTCAAAAAGAAAATGGGGACAGGAGGCGGTTTATTCCAGCGGCTCCGTGGCGAAGGGTAAACGGTTACTTAATAATCAATATTCGGTAAGCTCGTCTGAATTACACCAGCCTACCGAATATTGATACCTAACCCACAGAGTTACTCAAGAGGTTTGAGATCATCCAAAATCCAGGGGAGTAATTCAGCCACAGTTGGATGTGTAAGCACAGTCCGACGGAAAAGCTTATAAGACGCTTTGGCCATCATAAATGGTGCAAATACATTGATGATTTCGTCACCACCTATACCTAGAATCGTCACGCCTAAAAACTCTTCTGTATCTGCATCCACGAAGATTTTAATCAAACCATCTGTTTCATCTTTCTCGCGAGCACGAGAGATTCGTGACATTTTGCGGGTCGCCATCAGGACATTCTTGTCGCTAGCACGTGCTTCTTTCTCGTTCATACCAATCCGGCCGAGAGGTGGATCAATAAACATCGCATAAATCATGATCCGATCAGACAGTTTACGATCACCAGTACCGGTATAAAAATCATAAAAAATCTCGCCATCGTTTACTGATGTATGGGTAAAGGCCCCTTCTCCGTTGATATCGCCCACAGCAAAGATATGAGGCACGTTGGTCTGCATCGTATCATTCACTGTGATATAGCCACGAGAATTGACGTCGACTCCGGCCGCATCTAAGTTCAACTTATCGCTATTTGGTAGACGTCCAACAGCAATTAAAAGATCGGTTCCCTTAACCGATTTCATCGTGCCATCTTGTTCATAAAAGACTTCAATATCTTTTGGTCCATTTTGAGCCAGCTTTTTCACAAAGGCACTCGTAATAATATTGATTCCATCTTTTTCAAGGATAGCCTGCGCCGCCTCCGCAATATCAGCGTCTTCACGACCCATCAGCTGTGGGCCACCTTCGATAATGGTGACTTCACTACCAAAACGGCCGTACGCTTGACCAAACTCCATGCCGATATAGCTACCGCCGATAATAATCAGCTTCTCTGGCAATTCCTCAAGATCAAGCAGCCCTTGGTTATCGATCCAATCTACTGAATCTAACCCTTCAAACGGGAAAGTACGCGACCGAGTGCCCGTATGGATCACAATTGTTTCTCCATAGATTTCTTCGTCACCTACTTGAACCGTATGCTCACCTGTAAAAGAAGCATACTCAGCATAAAAATCAACATGCTCCATCCCTCGAAGCCATCCTTCCATGCCGCTGCTACCGTTGTTACGAATCGCATTCATGCGCTCGCGAACCGTATCAAAGTTGATTGAGAATTCACCGGTCTCTACGCCAAAATCAGGGCCACGGCGTGCCATATGCGCGGCACGTGCACTCGCCACGATTGTTTTTGTTGGGGTACAGCCGTAATTGACGCAAGAGCCACCCACCCGGCCGCCTTCGATCAGAGCGATACTTTTGCCTGCGCTGTTTAATTTTGGCACGGTTGAACCAGTGGCTTGGCCTGTGCCGATCCAGATAATGTCATATTTTTTCATTTGATTATTTCTCCTAAATAGTTTGCTCCGCTTATGCTTTCTTTGACGCAGGGGAACCCATAACTTTTACCAATTTCCCAAAATTGGAGAAAATCAGCCGCTTTTTCAAACAGTGATCCTATATTGTCTGAGGTAAGGTTTTTAAAATAGGCTAAAAAACATACGGCTACAGCATTATAGGGAGTTTGATTCGAGAAATTCTAGGACCTTTTCGCTTATTTCCTTTGGGGTCAATGGGCTGGTGTCGAGATAGAAATCAGCATGGTCACGCGCATGAGACAAACGTTGATTTTGAGTGATCACACGCTGCTCACCAAGGTCAATGTGCGGCCGTCGGACTAGCGTAGTCGGATAATCAACATCAAGGTAGATCAAGATGTCAGGATTGGTGATCTTTTGCCACATATCTTTGACGTACGAATGCTCTTGGGTCGGGTTTTTAACCGTTCGATACCCGGCCGCAAGCAGGCTTTTACGTAATGTACTTTTCCCTGATGAACAAGGGCCGACAATGGCTATTTTTAAATCTTCTTTAAGCTTCATGATTTACCCGCAGTTATAGTCTTTTGTCGCCGAAACGCCAACTATTTAGCGGCCGATCAAACGCTAAACAGAGCCAGTTTTTGATACTCAATTAACAGGTTTAAGAGCCTTCGAAAATAGTTAGAGATTCGTTTAATGCTGTAAGACACACTGTAAGAGGATGGCCCTATTATTCTGTGTATAGCTTTTCCTCCTTGGTGTGGCGCTGACTGGAACTGCCCCCTCATTCCAGTCAGCGTATTTTTTTTCTAAGCGCCAAATAGCTTTTCCCCAAACTAATTCATCAATAAAATCAGTTTATCTACGTCCTGCTAGTTTTTTTGTGCAAGATTGTCCTGCTTATATTGGCATGCTAGAATGATCCTCTAACTTAAAGTTTTAGGATTTTTAGGAGAATCTTGTGTCTAAAGAAATAATTGCAACAGAAAACGCTCCGGCCGCAGTTGGCCCCTACTCGCAAGCCGTCAAAGTTGGCTCAATGGTTTTTACTTCTGGTCAGATTGGCTTAAACCCAGACGGAAGTGGCATGGTTGATGGACTTGAAGCACAAACGCACCAAGTGCTCAAAAATCTATCCGCTGTTTTAGAAGCAGCTGGCTCAAGCCTTGGCAATGTTATTAAAACCACCGTCTTTTTATCGAGCATCAATGATTATGCGGTCGTTAATGGCATTTACGCCGAATACTTCACAGGTGCCCCACCCGCACGGTCGGCCGTTGAAGTCGCAAATTTGCCACTTGGTGCATTGGTTGAAGTTGAAGCGATTGGCCTAATCGCTTAACTAGCCGTTCGTATTAAGAAAACAAAAAGGCTCCGCTGAAAATTTCAGCGGAGCCTTTTTGTTTTATAACCAGTTATTACCTGGCTAATTAGACAAGATTTACAAAAGCTGAGGTTGCCTCAAGATTCTCTAGCTCAGTCTTTGATGATTTTTTTTGATAGCGAACTAAAATTTCTGACGGCCGAGCGGCACCTATATTCAAAACCGAATGAACCTCATCGGACAAAACCTCTAATTCATACTGTTGGAAAAGCAGCCCGGCAATGACAGCCATTTCATTTTTTGCAAAATTCATCCCTGTGCATTTATGTCTACCACCGCCAAAACCGATAATGTCAAAAGCGTTTTTCCCTTCTTTACGCTCTGGAGACCAACGGTCAGGATCAAAACGTTCTGGGTCGCTCCAGACCTCTGGATCAAAATGGCCATTTGCATAATTGACCATCATTAGCCATCCGGCCGGAATTTTGTATCCGTTGAGTTCAATGTCTTCTTTGACAGTACGGATTTGAAGTGGTGCGGATGGATGCAGACGGGTCGTTTCATCAATGGCCCAATAAGTTTGCTGCATACTGCGCAATACCCGGCCGTCAATTTGAGTCCCAACTGGTACATTTTCATCAACTTCTGCCTTCAAGCGAGAATAAAAATGATCATTTTTAACAATTTCATAAACTAGCCATGCGACCTGGCCAGCGGTAGTTTCGTGCCCCGCAAATATCAGCCCCATAAACAAGGAGATAATCGTCTCATCATCTAAAATCGTGCCGTCTTTTTGATTAGTCTTAAGTAATTGAGAAATTAGATCGTCATACTCATCAGGGTTTTGTCTACGTTTGGCAAGCATTGGATAAAATGTTTGCCGAATGTGTAATTTAGCTGAGTCTCTGCGCCTAAATTTTGGCAATGGCCAGTGGGATGGCAGCACTGGATCAAGAGATTTTCCAATTAGCGCGTATGCGTCCCAAAAATCCGGCCCCAGCTCATCTTGAAAATCTGCCCCTAAAAATGAGTTACCAGCCACAAACTGGGTTAGTTTTTGCATTTCGGCCGTCAAATCCATCTCCCCAGAGTCTCCCAAAGTGTCTAACCAACGCTGCACTTCATATTGCATACTTTTGACATAGCCGCTCATTTTCTCACGACTAAAAACATAGTTGAGCAACGGCCGTTGATTCTCATAATCTTCATTTGAGGCGATAAATAAAACTTGTCCAAAAGCAGCTTCAAGCATGCCATATGCATCATTTATATTCAGCTTTTTATCCGTTTGGAGATAAAAGAATTTATTAAGCTCTGAACCATTAACAACAACCGCATGTTTGTTCAACAGTTGAATTGTAAACATATCTCCATGCATCTGTTTGCCGCGTCGCATTAATCTTTCTGGATTTCTAGAAAATTCTAGAGCGTGGCCTAACAATGGCAAAGCTTTAGAAACAAGGGGTGGAGAATGGGTTGCCATCAAAAGTTCCTTAGTATTGATTGGGTTTATCAGACCCAACCTGTATCTGTTTGGTTGATTGGTTATAGGGGGTGACGCAGCGCAGGTCACCAAGCGCTTTCGGTAATAGTATTTTAGAAAAGACTACTGCTTTAGGAGGCTCCCAATCAATAACTCTTTCTAGCTATTGGGTTAACGAATTCATAACTAAAAATAAGGCTTTTACTCTTGACAGTTAGCTATCTAATCATCAGCTAGTAGTTCGCTTTTTATTTTAGATAGCAACGCTGAGTCAATTGAGTAGGCTCTGAAAATAAGAGCGGCAATCAGGTAAAAGCCAAACGGCAATATCGTTGTGGTCAGTAGAATCCCGAGTAAGGCTGAGTCGACCTGCTGAACATTGGCCCGATAACCGCTAATAGCAAGCACGTAGCCAGGGATTGCTCCACCTAATCCTAGGCCAGTTTTTTGAGTAAACGTCTGCACGGCCGCAACTGCACCTTCGGCCCGATAGCCATGTTTCCATTCGGTATAGTCAACCGCATCTCCGATCATTGAAAAGATGAGCGGGATCGCGCCTCCGGTACCGACTGCACTAATGAAAACAGTCAGCATGATCCAAAAAATGGCGTTGTACGGCAAAAAGATACGAATCCCGACACCCAGAGCGGCTAGACCCAAGAAAATCACCATGAAGTTACGCTTTTCGATCCGGTTTCCGTAAGCATAAAAGATTGCCACACCGATCAAAACGGCTGGCAGTGTTACCAGACCCGACCAGCTAAAATATTCAGCATTCCCCAAATTATAGGTGTAGTAAAAAATGGCGGTCCCACCGCTAAGCCCCACCCCGATATTTACGGCAATCGTAGACAAAAGGATGACGCCTAACGGCCGAGTATTGAACAATATCGTATAAAGATCTTTGAAAGCATAGCGCCCTTCTTGCTTTGGCATCACCCGCTCTTTGACCCCCCATGTACCGAGAGCCGTGATCACAAAGATCAGAACAGCATAGATGATCATTGTGTAACGCCACCCATCGGCCGGATTGTCAAAAGAATTAACCAATGGGATTGTCAACGCTGTAACCACGGTATAAATCAGCAAGAAAGCGATCCCTTTAATGCCGGAAATCGAATTGCGCTCCTCAGAATCAGCCGTCATGGCGGGGAGTAGTGCGCCCAACGGCAGGTCCATAAACGGGAATGTAATGCCTAAGGCTAAATAGGTGATGTAAGCGACCAGCAGTTTGCCTGACGGGGCTATGCTTGGCCCCCACCACAACAAGACAAAATTAAGTGAGCAAACAAAGCTGGCTAAAAGAAGATACGGCCGGAAGCGGCCCCACCTTGTGTAGGGCAAATGGTCGATAACATAACCGACGATAGGGTCGCTCAACCCATCTAACACACGCGCAACAAGGAAAAGCGTGCCAACTGCGGCCGGGTTTAGTCCTACGACATCGGTATAGAAAATAAGCAAGAAGCTATTTACCGTCGTCATGACAGGCACATTACCCGCATTCGCCCAGAAGAAAGCGAATTTCTCACGCCATAGAATCGGATCGCTAATTGTTTTGGGTCGGTTAATTGCAGTCACAGGTTGCCCTAGTCTAGCTGGCTTAGCGGGATTTTCCCGATATGATTCATACAATCTTATGCAATGAAGATTGACTCAAAAGGAGGAAAAGGATGAGCTATACCCTAATTCATAATGGGACCTTAATCGATGGGAGCAACGTCACCCCGGTTCAAGATGGTGCAATTTTACTCAAAGACAACATGATCGCTGACGTCGGCCGAAAAGCGGACATCAAGCTACCCGATGCAGACATCACCATGATCGATGCCAACGGTGGCACGATTTTGCCCGGCATGATTGACGCCCATGTACACATGATGTTTCGCGACCTGTCACTTTCTACAGTCATGACCCGGCCGTTTAGCTATCAGTTTTACGACGCGATCAAAAACTTTGAAGACACCCTAATGTGTGGCGTGACCACCGTGCGTGACGCAGGCGGGGCAGATTTTGGGATTAAACAGGCATTAAACGAAGGGCTTTTTAGAGGGCCACGGATGCAGATTAGCATTAACTTGATCGGCAACGTCGGCGGACACTCTGATGACTACTTACTGTCAGGCGCACGAGCGAACTTGTTCTCTGGCTACCCTGGCCGACCAGATGGGATTGCTGACGGAATCGAAGGGGTACGGCGCAAAGTGCGCGAAATGCGCCAAATGGGGGCGGAAGTCATCAAAATCTGTACTACTGGCGGTGTCGGTAGCCCGCAAGACCATCCGTTTGATGTGACATTTTCTCCGGCCGAAGTTGAGGCGATCGTTGAAGAAGCGGCGTTTCGTGAAGGGACGCGCGTCATGTCACACGCCATCGGCGCGGCCGGGATTAATGTGGCCTTGCGTGCTGGCGTCCATTCAATCGAACATGCGACCTTGATCGATGAAGAAGGGATTGAACTGGCGCTCGAATCAGGGGCTTGGCTAGTGCCAACGCTGCTCGTCACCACACCGATTCCGCGTCAGCCAAAACCAGGCGACCCACCCCCTCCGCCCAGGCCGCCGTGGGTTTTTTCCAAAGGGGCTGAACTCAGGGCGCGTATGAATGGGCAAATGAAACGGGCCTATGAAGCGGGTGTCAAAATCGCAATGGGGACCGACTCTGGGGTGATGCCGCATGGCTTTAATCTGCATGAATTGCACCTGATGTGCGACCAGTTTGGCATGCAGCCGATGGAAGCGATCCAAGCAACAACCAAAGTTGCGGCCGAATGCATGGGAGAAGATTGGGCAGCCCAAGTTGGCACGCTCGAAAAAGGAAAGTTGGCAGACGTGATCGTGTGTTCAACTGATCCGATAGCAGACATTAAAAGTCTCGCTGATCCAGCAAACATTACGCTGGTTATGAAAGATGGCATAGTAGAGAAAGATATTAGGGACTAGAAATTAGATGTTGGATAATAGATGTTAGCGGGCAGACTAAACTAGCATCTATCATCCACTATCTAATATCTTTAAAAAAATGAAATACGATCTGATTATTCGAAATGGGACAGTCTATGACGGACTGGGCGGAGAGCCATTTGTGGCTGATGTGGCATTAATGGGCGAAACAATCGCTGAAGTTGGGCCAAACTTAGCGGCCACGGCCGACAGTGAAATCGATGCGGCTGGCATGGCGGTATCGCCTGGCTTTATCAACATGCTCAGCTGGGCTGGTGAGCCGCTATTACATGACGGTCGCTCGCAGAGTGACATTCGGCAAGGGGTCACGCTTGAAGTGATGGGTGAGGCGTTTTCGTTTGGCCCAATCACCGATGAAATGGCGAATCAAGAAGGGGGTGTCATGGGGCGCAACTTCGACTATAGCTATGACATTCCGTGGCGTACGCTTCGCGAATACCTCGACCATTTGACGGTATTGGGTGTGTCGTGCAACGTCGCCTCATATGTGGGTACCCATACGCTACGCATTAACGCGATGGGGTTTGACGCCCGGCCGCCGACGGCTGATGAACTAGAGCATATGAAACAGATGGTGCGTCAGGCGATGGCAGAAGGAGCGGTCGGCATGTCGGCCGCGCTCGTCTACCCACCGGCCGGATTCGCCAAAACAGATGAGCTCATCGAGCTGTGTAAAGTGGTGGCTGAATATGACGGCGTGTATGTCAGCCATCTACGCAGTGAAGGAGACAGTTTTCTAGAAGCGTTAGAGGAGTTTTTGACCATTCTGCGCGAGGCAAAGGTGCGCGGCGAAATCTATCATTTAAAAGCGGCCGGACACAACAACTGGCACAAGATGGATGAGGCGTTCAAGATGATCGAAGCGGCGCGGGCAGAAGGGCTAACGGTCACGGCCGATATGTATCTGTATCCGGCGGGTGGGACCGGTTTGCGCTTTATCGTGCCATTATGGGCGCACGATGGCGGGGTTGAGGCGTTGCTCAAACGGCTAAAGGATCCAGCCACACGCGAAAAGATCAAAGAAGAGATGGTCAAGCCATCGGCCGACTGGGAAAACTTTTGGGCAGCGGCCGAATCTCCGGCCGGAATTTTTATCGCCCAGTGCAACGATCCCAATCTGCGCCATTTAAACGGCAAATCGATTCAAGAGATTGCGGATGCACGGGGTGTGGAACCGATTGATGCCGCCTTAGATCTTGTGATTCAAGATAATGGGAATACCTCAGCCATTTACTTCATGATGAGTGAAGAAAATATCGAAAAGCAGATCAAACAGCCGTGGGTTAGTTTTGACTCTGATGGCGGCTCGATTGCGCCTGAACCACCGTTTATCAACTCAATGCCCCATCCACGCACCTACGGGAATTTTGCTCGCCTTTTGGGCAAGTATGTGCGCGAACGTGAGGTGATCTCGTTACAAGAGGCGGTGCGCAAGCTCACAAATTTCCCCGCCAGCGTGCTGGGCTTTAAAGGTCGGGGACAATTGAAAGCCGGATATCAGGCCGATGTGGTGATCTTTGACCCAGACACGGTTGCAGACCATGCGACATTTACTGAGCCGCATCAGTACAGCACCGGAGTGCGGGATGTGTTGGTGAATGGGGTGGCCGTTTTACGTGACGGTGAACATACAAATGCCCGGCCGGGGCAGGTTGTGGTTCCTAAAAGATCGTAGAGGCTAGGCATTCGCATCGAAGCAACCAAATCAGGCAAAACGTTTGGGCGAATGTCTCGCTTTACAACCGTTTGAACCGATCTCCGTATTTGATATTGACGAGTTAAGTTTTGCCGCAGATAAACATAAATAGTCGCGGCAACTATTAGGAGACAAACGTGACTGCAAATTCAAATATTACAACGGTCAAGCCAGTTGAGGAATATCCGATTCTGCTACGGGCCGCTTGGTTTTTACTCATCGGCCTATGGCTATCTGGCATCTGGATTACGGTAGCCTGGGTTTTGATGGTATCAGTGATCGGCCTGCCGATCGGCTTGGTGATGATTAACTATGTGCCAGCGGTTTTAACGCTCAAGAAAACGGGCGGTGTTGAAATTAGTGATGGGGTCACTAAAAAGGTGATCACGACGCCACAACACAGCTTTTTCTTGCGGGCAATCTATTTTATTG
>JBGCDP010000036.1:0-8460 GCA_045105475.1 Anaerolineae bacterium | reverse complement strand
CCTTAAGGTTGCAATCAACCGCACGAGAATTATTGTCGGTTACCTGCTTGGTCAATAATGAATTTCATCGCAGCTTATTAGGTCGTCCCACTAAAGTAAGGGGAACCTATTGGTCCCAATCTTCCAAAAACCAGCAATTATTGACATAGAATTTTTATCTAGCAGTACCCTCTTACTTGTTATCAATCGACTCCTCTCGGTAAAAAATCATGTTTAACCTATTAAAACGCTCTCGCTTTCTATTGCCCATAGCTATCGCCACACTGTTTAGCATTTCAATGCTCAGTTTTGTTTTTTTTCCGCAACCAGCGGCCGCACTACCCCCCGGAACGATCTTTGTCGATAAAGATGCAACAAGCGGTGGCGACACTGGGGCCGATTGGGCCAACGCCTATACAGATTTGCAAACCGCTTTAGCCACCGCCGTATCAGGGGACCAGATTTGGGTCGCTAGTGGGGTGTATACCCCCGGTGCAACACCCGAAGACACCTTTGTTCTGACTGACGGTGTTGCGATCTACGGCGGATTCAGTGCGACAGAAACACTCTTGTCCGAAAGAGATTGGGAAAGCAATGTCACCGTTTTAAGCGGTGATATCGATGGAGACGATACGGCTGACAGCTATGGTGTGGTTGTTACCTTCACGCATCAAGTAGGTGACAATAACTACAATGTTGTCACCGGGAGTGGCGTCACAAACACGGCCGTGCTCGATGGCTTTGTGGTAACGGCTGGGCAGGCTGATGAAGAGGCAGTTGTGATTCCTCTTCGATCAATGGCTGCGGCCCTGCTTGAGAATGGTGGCGGCATGTACAATGACACAGGTAGCCCCACTGTGGCCAATGTTTCTTTCATGGGTAATCTTGCCGTTGGTGAAGGGGGTGGAATGTATAACAGCGAAAGCAATGCAGCTCTAAAGAATGTCACCTTTAGCGGTAACGGTGCTAGCTTAGGAGGTGGGATGGCGAATAGTTTTGGTATCCCAACTTTAGAGGATGTCACGCTTAGTGGGAACTTTGCAGATGATGCGGGTGGAGGGATATTTAATGCCGATAGTGACCCAATTTTGAACAGCCTCATTATTAGCGGGAATATTGCAGGTGATGTTGGAGGAGGGATCTTTAACGGAGGAAGCCGTCCAACTTTGAACAACGTTACGATGAATGGAAACATTGCAGGTGCTGCTGGTGGTGGAATGTATAATGTTGCGAGTAATCCAACCCTAGAGGACGTCACGATTAGTGGAAACATTGCAGGTGACGCTGGCGGTGGGGTGCATCAAATTATGGGAAGCTTAGTTTTAAGCAATACTATTTTGAGTGGAAACAGTGCCGCTTCGCATGGTGGCGGAATTTACCTTGAAAATGGGTCTATCACGATGACCCAATCGGTTATTGAAAATAACACGGCTACTCTGAGCGGGGGTGGTTTGTATGGGATTTATGCCTCAATCTACAGTATCAATAGCACGACAATAAGTGGCAATGTGGCTGAAGAGGTGCGCGGTGGTGGGCTTTATATCCGCGAAGGGGCGGTTGCCAATGTTGTGAATTCAACAATTTCTGGAAATCGTGCTGAGGGGCAGAATGGATCGATAACTGACGGCGGGAATGGTGGTGGAATTTATGTAGGCGGCCCTGTTGCCAGCCGATTGACCTTAAACCATGTTACTGTGACAAACAATGATGCGGCCGGCAATGGTGGTGGAATCGATTTCAATCGATCTGCCCCCGGCGACCTATTGGCTTTGTCCAATTCGATTGTGGCTGGAAACACCGATACTGGCGGTTTTCCAGATTGCCATGATTACGGCACAGGTAACTATACATTTAACGTCAACAACCATAATTTGTTCGGTGGCACGGCCGGTGATAGCTGCGCCCCCGAAACCAATGACTTTTCCCTAACCGATTTAGGGATGACGATTACTGATACCCTTGCCCCATTAGCCGATAATGGCGGCCTTGCTGCTGGATCTAGCGTATCCACTACTTTAGCAACGACGGCCACAATCCAGACCCATGCTTTGATAAAAGGGAGCCCTGCAATCGATGCTGGGGCAAGCGTTTTAACAACGGACCAGCGTGGTTACACACGGCCGTTTGGCCCTGAACGGGATATCGGTGCTTACGAATTTATATTGAGTTGCCCAACCGACAGCCCGGTATTTGTTAATCATGCAGCAACGGGCCTAGACAATGGCTCCAGCTGGAATGATGCCTTCGCTTCCCTGCAAGATGCACTCTATCTGGATGCGGCTTGTCTAGATGCAGTCGATGAAATTTGGGTTGCTAGCGGCGTGTATACACCGGGCGCCTTTATTACAGACACGTTTGTGTTGACTAGTGGTGTTGCGATTTATGGTGGATTTGCTGCGACAGAAACGTTGCTTTCTGAGCGTGATTGGGAAGCTAACGTAACCGTTTTGAGTGGTGATGTTGATGGGGATGACACAACAGACTCAAACGGGGTTGTTGTCACTGCGACTCATCAAGTTGGGGAAAACAGCGAACACGTTGTGCTTAGCTTAGGTGTGGACAACACAGCGGTTCTTGACGGGTTTACGGTGACGGCCGGAATGGCTATAGGAGATGAAAGCCCAGATTATGGTGGAGGTTTATTTAATGTAGGCGGCAGTCCTACCCTTAATAATCTACATTTTGCTGGCAATCTCGCCTTTTTAGGGGGTGGGATGTACAGCTATTTCACAGATGACACACCCATTGTGGTGCCTGTTTCTGAGCCACTCTCTGATACATGGAATAGGACAGCGCAAAATCTCAGTGTAACAAACTCTAGCAATGAGCCGACCTTAAATAATGTCATATTTTCCGGTAATTTAGCAGTTGCTGGTGGTGGCATGTTTAACGAGATGAGCAGCCCAATGCTTACCCATGTTACGTTTGAAAAAAATCTCGCTGCAGCAGATGGTGGTGGCATGCTTAATGTTTACGAAAGCCATCCGATTTTAACAAATGTTGTTTTTTCAGAAAACAAGGCTGATGGTGATGGTGGCGGTATGTTCAATGCCGATGAGTCATTTCCAATCTTGGTCAATGTGATTTTCGAAGGGAATTCGGCCGGAAATGATGGCGGTGGTGTCTATAACTTAGGTTTAGGCGCTCTTCCTAGAAGTAGTCAATCTGCTTTGGCTACTAGTCCTACTTTCATCAACGTCTCATTTACCAGCAACTTTGCAGGAGACGATGGGGGCGGGATGGCGAACGTCGTTGACTTTGGCTGTTGCCGCAGCCCCAAGAATTCGGCCGCTGTCAATACCGGCAACAGTAGCCCAATACTGATGAACGTTACATTTTCTGGTAACCGTGCATTAGACAAAGCGGGCGGTCTTTATAACAAAGATGATAGCAACCCGACCATTATCAATTCGATTTTCTGGAACAATCAAGATGCAAGCGGTGTCGGGACGTTAGATGCGAATCTGCAGAATAATTTAAGCGACCCATCAATTAACTATAGCTTAGTTCAGGGTAGCGGTGGCAGTTCTAGCTGGGATAGTTTGGCGGGGACAGATGGAGGAAACAATATCGATGTTGACCCTCTGTTTAAGGTCCCTGTCAATCCGAGCAGCGCACCTTTAGTCGCTGGCAACGTTCAGCTGCAACTCACTTCTCCTGCGATTGATGTTGGGAATACATCGGCTTACACCGGCACGACGACCACCACGACTGATTTGGCTGGGCATAATCGCATATTTAATTCAATTATCGATTTGGGTGCCTTTGAAGCCCCTAGCTACGATATAGCGATTGACTTGCCAGATGTAGGTGGAGGAATTGTTAGAGGTTTCAGCACAGACTGTGCTATCGATTGCGCCGAAACATTTTTGGCTGGCACCGTTGTTACACTGACGGCCGTAGCTGATCCCTATTACATCTTTACCGGCTGGAGCGGCGCATGCTCTGGCACGGGAGACTGCACGATTACAGTTACGGCCGATATTACTGTTGGCGCTAATTTTGCTCTGCTTCAATATGCTCTAACGACAGTAACAGCTGGAACCGGCACTGGGTCGATTACAGCAAGCCCTGCTAACAGCCCACTTGATCACGGCACAGTTGTGACTTTAACAGCTACGGCCGACCCCGGTTCTACCTTTGATGGTTGGTCGGGGGACTGTATGGGAATAGGCAGTTGCCAAATCACAATGGATGGGGCCAAGAATGTCACAGCCACTTTTACTTTAATTCCACTTCCTGACCCCATTAATCTCTTACATCTGCCGATGGTAAGTGAGAACTTTCCAACACGTGATTTAGTAGTGGAATCGATTTCGGTTATGGCTGACGACGTTCAAGTTGTGGTCAAGAATATTGGGAATGGGCCGATTATTGACACTTTCTGGGTTGACCTATATGTGAACCCAACCACACCACCAACCGCCGTTAATGAAGTTTGGTTTAAGCAGGGGTCTGATGGCGGGGCCGTCTGGGGTGTGTTTGACACAATCTTAGCCGCAGGTGAATCACTCACACTGACTTTGAGCAGTGGCAGTTTAGATCCCGGCCGATCTAATCTAAGCAGCGGTATTCCGAGTGGTTCGGCCGTCTATGTTCAAGTCGACGCGGCAAACCTGAACTCACCCGATGGCTCAGTCGTGGAAATCCACGAAATTTTAGACCTTCCATACAACAACATTTCGATGATAACGACGACGACCGCTTTTACTTATAGTGGCACGCTTACGCAGCGTAGAACATTTCAGGCTGACAAAGCAGACCTGCCTGCGCGCTAGATGAAGAGATGCGGATAGTTGCCAGAGCAGTTCAATCATCAGCAGTATGCCCGTAAAGGAATAGACTTATGAAAACACTTTATCTTGGAAAAATTATCGGCCGGGGCTTGATTCTAGGCTTGGCCGTTTATCTGATCACAATCTTCGGTTTTGAGCAATCAGCCTCACCTGTATCTGCTGATTTAGTACTTCCACCACGGCCGGAGCCGGTTGTCGTCTCACCCGTTTCAGTTCAACCATCAATCACCGGAGCGATGATCAAGCTCGATGTGGATGAAGCCTTGACTGGAGATGAATGGACCATCGTGCAATGGCAAGATCCCTACACAAAAGAGTGGCACAACACCGATGGCTGGCAAGGCGAGTTAGAGGCGGATGGCACCCAAATGTGGTGGGTGGGTCGAGAACTATTTGGCAAAAGCGATTTTCGGTGGCAAGTCTTTGCAAGTAAAGATGGCTCCCTTATGTACACAAGCCCCGAATTTGATATGCCCGCCAATAAACAGCAGCTCGTCACCGTAACGATAGATGTCGCCAGCGATTAAAGCCTTAAAGCGGCGTATAATGTACGATTTGGCTCAAAGTTGGACTTTAAATAAGCCAAAGATTGGTGACGATCTGCGCCACCTGCATCTGACAAAAGCAACTCTTTGCAATACTCAGAAATATCTTCGATGATGCGCTCGCAGCGATAGTAGACGAGCGCGTCTTCGTTTAAGTTAATCTCTCCGTACATATTGTAGAATCTAAATTCTTCTGCTTGGTCCGATATTCCGGACGAAAGCAAAGCCCCGCCGATATACATTAGATCTCGCTCTTTCGGCGCCAAAATCGGTGCATCCCAATCGACAATAAACAGTGAATCATCTGGGGAGATCAGCAGGTTGCCAGCATGCAGGTCTGAGTGGCACACGATTGTCTCGAAGGGCTGAGCCTTTAGGCCGTGGGCTAATGCTTCGGTCCGGCCGATGAGGTCTAAAACCACTGGCCTTTTAACTTTCAAAAAAGCGGCTAGCTCTCTGGCAACGGGGTCTGCATACTCAGTTTGTTCAATCTGATTTAAGAACCCCCTGACACTATTGCGATGTTCGGCCGAAAATGATTCTCGCCGAATGTTGCCTTTGATACTGGCCGGAATATCGGCCGTATGAATTTGCTTGAGCGCATGGCCAAACTCAGCCCAATTTCGATCCGACAAAGTTTGTTCGTACCCATTCTTTCCTTCAATAAACGGGTAAAGCATCGTTTTATATCGGCCGAACTCCCCCCAAAGCTGATCCATTTGGGTTGGGATGCAGGCGATAATCTGGCTGATGCCTAGATCGTGATAATGCTTTAGCAGCGTGACCGATGTTTCATCAAACGGGCCGCTGCGTAGTTTGAGGAAATAAGCTGTTTGGTCAGTGGCTTCAGCTCGGTAAACGGCCGAGTCGGAATCTGCCCCAATGGGTAAATGAGTCAGCGTTTTGAGCTGTAGCCCGTACTCTTTTCGCAGGTGTTCAATGATCTTTTGGTCGGGGATATTGGGTTTCTCGAGCATGTTTTAGATTTGGCGTGTACATAATCATGTAGGGGTCGACGAGGGCGGAAAAGCCGTCTTGCTTCGGAGCCAAATTGAACCCGCCCTCGTCGACCCCTACGCAAGATTTCGCAATTTCAGGGACTTCTACGCAGACGATTGAGCAACGGCTCGATATTGATTTTGCCAAACTTGGGTAAACGTGTGCCACGATGGAAGATCCACCATTCGATGAGGAGTACGGCAAACGCTACTGCGGCTAGCCAGATCCAAAACTCATATCGGCCGACATCATCCCCCGTTCCGGCCGCGATTTCAGTCGCACCCAACGTCAGCCCTTCGGCCGGGAGCAAAGTTGATTCTTGTGGCGCAAACAAGTTTACGGCAAAGGCTCCGGCCGTTTGCACATTCTCCCCTTCAGCCAAACCTACGATGTACAGCCCCGGCTCGTCAGTTTCAGAAAAGAGGATTTCATTTTCAGTGACAGGTGTCGTCCAAG
Source organism: Anaerolineae bacterium (assembly GCA_045105475.1). Classification (GTDB taxonomy): domain Bacteria; phylum Chloroflexota; class Anaerolineae; order Promineifilales; family Promineifilaceae; genus WTJY01. The sequence continues at coordinate 1,685 of JBGCDP010000036.1, read as the reverse complement.
TTGTTTGATCCGGCTTCTGCACGACGATTCCGCTTGACGTGGGGCCAGCCACCAGCGGCACCACATCTCCAGGTTGAAGCCCATCAGGGACGCGAAACGCCCGGCCGGGGTTGAGCCAATCGGTCAGATTAGACATTAAAATCGGGAAGGTGATTTGTAGCGGCAGGTCAGAATCTTGCAGGGCAAACGAGATGATGGCGATGCGCTGGCCGTTCCGTTCACCGGTCAAAATCAGTGGCCCACCGGCCGACTCGACCAAAGTGTTGGCCCACGGTGCGTCGACCTGTTTCATCTGCCGTATGTTGATGCCGGACCAATCAACAAACTGGAGCAGTGGGCTATCGGTCAGTCGGATCGCGGCTGTGTTTTCGGTGCCGGTGATCACACCACTTACACCGATGAGGGCATCTGGACCGCTATCAAATGGCGGATCGATGATGAGCATGTCTGCGGCCGGAAGTTGGTCAGGGAGTTTTGTCCCATCGAACACATAGAGGTCAAACTGATTGGTCGCGATCGATTCAGTCAGGTCGGTATCGGCCGGGGTTTTGAACGACTCCAGGCCGGGCAATACTGAAAAAATCTGTTCAATAAAGATGTTCCCGTCGGTGACGAGTAAGGCTCGACTCGAAATGCCTCCTTCATGAACGGCTATCGCAGTATTGTCGATCTCAAGATGATCGAATTCGGCGCTCGTAATCGCGGCTTGAGCAATAGAAACATCGTCGGCTAAGTCCCACGTGAGATCAACGGTGTCTCCGGCCGGAACGAACAGCTCGCGTGCATCGAACAGTTGACCGTCGATACCGATGCTGAGCAGGGCATTTTGATTGACGCGGCCGTGATTGGTGACGGCTGCAAAGAGTTCAACTTTGCCTTCGCCACGACGGGTGGCCAAAGCTGAGACAGATAGGTTTTCACCAGATACTCCGATGGGGACGTAGGCGGTGTCAGGAGGCAACGGCGGCAGATCGGCCGGAAGACCCCCATCTGATACGATGATGACGCGGGCGTCGCGAAAGCCCTGGGCAGCACCGGATGCGAGAGCGAAGGCGGCCCCCCAGTCGGCCGGAGCAGAGTCTGGCTGGGCCGCTTCAACGACATCGAACAGTTTGCTTTTGTCACCGGTAGCGGCCGCGAGCACTTCGGGCACAGCCCCAACCTGGATGATCGTCATCTGGTTGCCGCCAGACAGTGAGCGGATGAGTCGATTGACTTCGTCTTTAGCGGCTTCAAAGCGGGTGGGATAGTTTGATACGTCGGCCGTGTCGGTCGCTTGCATCGAAGGGGAACCGTCGAGTAGCACTACTACGCTTCGATTAACGACGCTCGGGATGCGCAAAAACGGCCGGGCTAGCGCCAAAACGAGCAGAGCCAAAATAAATAGTTGAAGAAACATCAACAGGTTCCGGCGGAGTTTTTGCCAAAGGGCATTCGCTTCTCGGTCACGGGTGAGCTTGTTCCAGAGCATGGTTGAACTCACAACCACTTCTTGGCGGCGCAGGCGCAGCATGTACATGATGATGATCGGGATCGCCAACAGGCCGAGGAGGAGCAACAGTGGGGTTAAAAACGCCATGGTGAAATGATAACGGATATTGTAGGTTTCGGGGAATAGTTTAAGCGAATACGAAGGTTGCTGAGTGCTAATTCTCCGATTGACCGGTACTGAGTTTAGTTAGTGG